>PUOW01000385.1 GCA_003552185.1 Spirochaetaceae bacterium | reverse complement strand
GCGGCCTTTGTGCGGCTGGTGAACGCGTCCGAGCGCGACGATCTCGGCTCGGTCTGGGTTGCGGCTACCGAGTTCAGCGGCCTCGAGCCGTACACCGTCTCGCCGTATCGCCCGATCTTCCCCGGCATTCATCGAGTCGGCCTCGGCGGTCACGAGGCCGAGCTCATACCTGATCGCGGCGAGTACTTCACCGTGGTTCTGACCGAAGATGAGCTCGTAGTGGTTAGCGATACCGAGCACACCCGGCCCGACCGCGCACAGCTCGTGCTCTACAACTTCTCGCAGTGGGACGGGCTCGAGCTCCGCACCGCCGACGGGGAGGCTACCGCGGTTGAGGCGGTGCCCCGCGGTGCCGGCCGTGCCGCCGAGGTGAACCCGGTCGAGATCGAGTTCGCGGTGTATCACCGCGGCGAGCCGCTCGAGCAGATCGGCGATCTCGGGCTCGAGCGCGGCCAGTCGTACGGGGTTTTTGTGCTCAGCGGCGAGCCCCCCGACCGCGACGCCCCGGACGACCACAGCGGTGTGCGGGTTCTGGTTGTGCAAGCCGAGCTCGTGGTGGAGTAGCCGGCGGTGATCTTCAGCACCACAATCTTTGTGTTTCTGTTCTTGCCGCTGTTTCTGGCAGGGTACTATCTTCTGCCGTTCCGCTACCGCTCGGGGTGGATTTTGCTCGGAAGCTGGGCGTTTTACGCGTGGTGGCGGCTGGATTTTCTGAGTCTGATCGTCGCGACCACGATCTGGACCTACGCACTGGGGGCTGTGGTGGCGCGCGAGCGGCTTGCCCGTCCGAGCCGCGCCCGGGCAGCGCTTGCGCTCGGTTGTGTGCTCAATCTCGGGATACTCGCGTACTTCAAGTACTTCAACTTCGGAATCGAAAGTCTCAATGCGTTGTTGCAGACGCTTGGGGCGGAGCCGCTCTCTGCGTGGCGCGTGATACTCCCGATCGGGATTTCGTTTTACGTGTTTCAGGCCACGAGCTACCTGGTGGACCTCTACCGCGACGACGCGCCCGAGGCCGGCAGTTACGTGGAGCTCGCGGCCTATATTTCGCTGTTTCCCCAGCTGATTGCAGGGCCTATTCTCCGCTATAAGGATCTCGCCGGGCAGTTTCGCGCGCGCAGTCATACCTTCGAGAAGTTCTCGGAGGGTGCGCTTCGTTTCATGCTCGGGTTCTGTAAGAAGGTGTTGATCGCCGACAGCGTTGCGGTGATAGCCGATACCGCGTTTGCGCTCGAGACGCCGGGGTTTGTCGGCGCGTGGCTTGGCGCGCTCGCTTATAGCGCGCAGCTGTACTTCGATTTCACCGGTTATTCCGATATGGCGATCGGGCTCGGGCTCATGATGGGGTTTCGGTTTATCGAGAACTTCAACTACCCGTATATCTCACGAAGCATCACCGAGTTCTGGCGTCGCTGGCACATCAGTCTTTCGACCTGGCTGCGCGACTACCTCTATATCCCGCTCGGCGGCAATCGCCGCGGTGAGCGTCGCACCTATCTCAACATCATGGTCGTGATGCTCCTCGGCGGGCTGTGGCACGGCGCCGCCTGGACCTTCGTGGTCTGGGGTGCGTGGCACGGCGGACTGCTGGTGCTCGAGCGTGTTCGCACGAGCCGCGGCGAAGAACCGACCGGCGCGTATCTCAGTCGTCGGGCAGGCGCAACGTTCGCGAGCGCGGTTGCAACCGCGCGGACCATGTTGCTTGTGACGATCGGGTGGGTGGTGTTCCGCGCGCCGAGCTTCTCGGTTGCGGTTGAGATGTATCGCGGGATGATTGGGCTCGACGGGATCGGGCCGCTTGCGGAGCTTTCGTGGCAGATCGACGGGGTTTCGATCCTGATGCTGGGCGTGAGTTTTGTGCTGATCTACACCGCGCCGTACCTCGGCACGGTGCGCGCGGGTGTGCCGACGCTGCGGCTTCTATCCGCTCTTTCAAGCGGCCGGGCGCCGGCGTTCGGGCGCGCGCTGCTTGTCCCGTTGTTTCTCCTCAGCGTGTTGAAGCTCACCGCCGAGGCGTTTTCACCCTTTTTGTATTTTCAGTTCTGAGCGAAGCCGATGAGCAGCCCAAACCCAAACCAGACCCGGAACCCAAACCCAAGGCCAAGGCCAAGCCGCCCGCTTACGATTCGAGCCCTCGGGTACGCGATGCTCGTGATTCTCATCGGGGGGCTGCTACTCTCTACAGCGAATCCGGCGGTACAGGCTCCGGCGCGGGAAGGAGTGGGTACTCCGGTGCTCGAAGAGGTTCTCTCGGGCCGTTGGATGGCTGAGTACCAAACGGCGTACGAACGGGCGCTGCCGATTCGAGAGCTCGCGACGAATATCTGGGCGCTTTTGCAGTATGCGGTCTTTCGCGAGGGTCGCTCCGGCGTGCTGGTAGGCGAGGACGATTGGCTCTTCACGACCGAGGAGTTCACCTACACACCCGAGAGTCGGCGGCACGCGGTGGATCACGCGGCGTATATCGCGGAGGTGGCCCGAAGGCTCGAGGACCGCGGGATAACACTTGTGGTGGCGCTGGTGCCCGCTAAGGCGCGGGTGTACCCCGACCGGCTCGGCCGCTACCGCATGCCGGATGCGTTGTTGGAGCGTTACCAATGCTTCCGAGCCGAGCTCGAGCAGCGAGGCGTAACGGCGCCGGATATCAAATCTGCGCTGCTCGAGGCGCGCGCCGATGGGCACGCATTTCTACGCACCGATACGCACTGGACGCCCGAAGGCGCGCGCGCCGCGGCTCGGGTGCTTGCAGCGGCGGTTGAGCCCGAGCTTGCGCGGCGTAACGCGCCCCGACGGAGCTTCGCGCTGCGTGCCGAGGGCGAGCGCGAGTACGTAGGCGACCTCACCGCGTTTCTCCCGGTAGCTCCGTTCCGGGGGCGTGTCGGCGGCGTGCCGGAACTCGTGTCTGAGTATCGCATTGAAGACTTAGAGCCGCCCACTATCGGGTTGTTCGATGAGGTGCCGCACCCGCTCGCGCTCGTGGGAACGAGCTACAGCGCCGGCGATCTCTGGGGTTTCTCCGATGCGCTGCGGTCCGAGGCGGAGGCGGAGGTGATGAACGTAGCCGAAGAAGGGCGAGGCCCGTTTCGGCCTATGCAGAACTACCTCGACGGCGACACGATTTCAGATGTTCCGCCGAAAATCGTGATCTGGGAGATCCCGGAACGCTACGTCACCGAGCCGAGCGACCGGTGAGTGAAATACTGCCGGCGGCCCATCACGCAACGGCAGCTTTTCCGACAAGCCCGTGGCTTGCCAAACAAATATCGTTTACTGTCCAGTTGTTAGGCAAGGTTGCATAGCCGGCAAAGTCGTCGTGTTCCAGTATAATCCTTGCCTAACAGCGTGTAATTTGTGTACTATTAGTTAGGCAAGGTCGTAAGCAATGTCAATAGTATTCGACATCCTCGAAGAGGAGAAACGCAGGCTACTCAGTCTCAAAGCGCGGTATGAGCAGCAACTGTTTGGGCTACCGAAGGGATCCCTCTCCAGGAAGAAGCGATGGAATCGGGAGTATCTCTACCTTGCCTATCGAGACTCCGGCAAAGTGAAGTTCGAATATATCGGTCCAGTCGACTCCGATGCTGCTCAAGAAGTAGAGGCAACGGTGCGACGCAGAAAAGATTTGGAAGAGAAACTGAGTCAGGTGGAAGAGAACCTGGCCGACGTTGAGCGAGGACTACGTGGCAGACGATGACGTTCTCTTCCTGACGATCATTGACCGATTGGCGAATGGCGGAGTGCTAACGGATATCGTGCTGATCGGTAGCTGGGTGCTACCGATCTATCGCGCGTACTTCCATGACGCTCCGGAGATTCCCG
>PUOW01000247.1 GCA_003552185.1 Spirochaetaceae bacterium | reverse complement strand
GGCCGGGTCGGAGGAGGTGCCGACCGCCATGCTGCAGGCCGCAACGAGCAGCAATATCGCAGCCACGCATCCGCCTAACGTCGTTATATGTTTCATCTTTGCCCCCCCCCCGTTATCCTCACTCGATAATGATAACCGCAGTTTCGCCGTTGAGTATTGAGAACGCCGGCGCGGCGGAGTCCGGCGACTCGGCGCCTGCTTCCCGAGGTTCCGGGCCGCCCACGTACGGGCTCGGCGCCGCCGCGCGCTCGGCCTCGTCGGCCGGGTTCGATGCGTCGGCAATCCCGTCGGAGCTGCTGCTCTCGTCTGCGCCCACCGTGGCTCCGCGCCCCACACGGTTAATCAGCCGCACGCGGCCGCGCGCCACGCGCAACGAGTAGCCGTCGAAGCTAAAGGATGTGCCGCGCACCGCCGCAGTAGAGACCGGGCTGGTAAGCTGGAACTCCTGCTGCACGCCCTCAACCGACTCTACCTCGGCGCGCACACGCCCGAGCTCCAGGTGTAGCTCGGTGCGTTCGAGTCCTTCGCGTTGTAGCAGCTCATCGATGCGCATGCGGGTGAGCGGGTCAATATCAAGCACAGCGCTTCCCGCCTCGAGCACCGCCGCGGCACCAAACCCGGTTGAGATGGTGGCTCCCAGTGGAAGCCGGTCGCCGGCCGATGCACGCCGCCAGGCCTCTCCGGGTTTGCGGAGCTCCACGCGTCCGGTGGCTTCAAGCACCGTAACCAGCGGCTCAGCGGGCGCGTCGGCCTGCAGCACTCCCGGCAGAGTTGCCGCGGGCAGAATTGCGGCAAACGCGGCGCCGATTGTTATACATCTTCTCATCTCAACCCCCATACGCTAAAACCCGAGCGAGAGCTCGAAGCGGCCCCGGTACCAGCGGTCGCTCTCGAGGAATGCGTCGTCGTTCGGGAAAAACACGGCATTGGTGAACACCAAGCCGAGCTCGCTGGTTGGCCGCACAGCAAGGCGGAGCTCAAGCTCGGTGCCGAGGTACCGAGAGTCGTCAGCCGCGTCGGTAGCCTCCGGCATTACCGCGGCTGCTCCGGTCTCAACCGAGGAGCGCATGAAGCTCCGGGCGGTGAGCCCGGTTTGAACCGCGGCAAGGGCAGGACTTGCTGCGGTGCTGAACGGGCGTAGCGAGTACCCGAGCGTTGCGATCATGAGGTTGCTGAGCGTAGGGCTGAACGCGAAGCCGGTGGAGGGTGCATTGATCGCCACAAACTCTTGCTCCCGGCTTCCCGAGGCGTGCAGCCATTCCAGCAGTATGCGCGAGAAGCGAAGCCTCTCGCGAAAGTAGCGCAGGCGCGCTCCGTACAACCCGGCGGTGATGTCGCTCTCGCCGCCGCCTTCTTCCTCGAGCCGTCCGAGAGCTGCTGCGCCGAATACGTCGTAGTACAGTCCGCGCACCGGCTCTACAGGTCCGTCGAGTTGAAGACCATAGTACTGTGTGTTGAGCGTCTCTTCTTCGTCGTCGCGATCGCGCAGATCGAACTGCAGTAGCGCGAACGCGGTGAGCGACTGACGCTCAATAAGCTCGGGCAGACGAACGCGTACGAGACCTATCGCGCGTTGTGGTCCGAAGTACTGGTCGCTATCGCTCTGCTCGTCGCTGTCGGTGGGGGTCATGCGGATATCGGAGACCTCGTTGAGCAGCAACCCGGTGTAGGCGCCTGCGCCCTGGAGCCACCAACGTGGGAAACGGAGCTCGAAGCTCGCCCCGTCTGCAGTATGGTTCCAGATGCGTCCGGTGGGGTCACGAAAGCGAAAACGCCCGGCGGTAACATCGAGAGATGAGCCCGGGCCCAACAACAGCGGAAACCCCGCGCGCAGACGGAGCGTATCGAGGTTGAGTATGTGAAGCGTATCTTCGTCTTCATCCTGGTCGTACTCGAAGCGATAGCCGCCTTCGGTAGTGAATCGAATCGTGCGGTCGTCTCGAAACTCACCGTGCAGCTCCACCCAGAGGCTCACTCGCAGTAACTGTTGAAGCTCTGCATCGTCGCGGCGTGGATCGTCGCGCAGGTTGGTGGAGGAATCCGAACTAACGCCCCAATCGAACTCTTGGGCCGTCACCAAGCCGGGCGGTGCCGCCAGGCCCGCCGTTAGGACCACGAAGGCGAAAACAATCGAGGGCCGACCACGCCGCCCCTTCATAGCTCACCTTCCAGGTATGCCATTGTGCGCCCGAGGATGCGAAGCGCGCGCGCGCCGCTCAGATGCATGCGTGGATAGGCCCTGCCTTGAATGATTTGAACGTGGGCCAGATCGCGTGCGGCGAACCGTGGCGAGGATACAACTCGATACCAGATGCCCTCCGGTAGATCGAAGAACGACTGTAACAGATGCGCGTACTGGCCGAGCGTCAGCGGCGTGTCGGTACTGCTCGGCATGCTGGGACGAGCTCGCCGCAGACCGCCCGCAATATCGTACTGTCCGGGGCCGTAGTACGCGCTGCTCGCGGTGGTAACGAGGTACACCGCGCTCCCGAAGCGCAGATGCTCTTCCGCCAGAAGGCGATCAAGGAAGTCATTGGACTGAGCCGTGGAGACACCGACGACGGACGCTGTGAGGAGAATGATCAAAGAAGCACGCTTGCCCATTGCACACTCCTTTTGAGGCGCAACGAGGTGCAGGATTGGCTACACACCGCGTGCTGTGGAATCATCCTGCACGCCGAACAGACCGTTGATTGCGGATACTGCCCGTATTATAACCCAACTGCCCATAGAAAAGCCACGTATTTCTTGATTTTCGCTACCGTTTTGTAATTCGACCGACACGCGTAAAGTGGTATAGCGTTGCATCAGAAGGTTTTGCACAATCTTTGCACGGCAAACTTGACGTCTCCCGGGCCTCAGCCTGATTGTGGGTGCGTACTTCGTATCGCATGTGCAGGGAGGCAGAACATGAGTGAGACGCGCGTAACTATTTTACGAACGTCGCAGTGGGTCAACAGCGGACGCGAGTACGAGATCTACCTCAACGGCGAGCCGGCTGCACGAGTCTCGAACGGCGGGCGTCAATCGCTCGAGGTCGAGCCCGGGACGCATCGGGTGCGCATTAAGCTCGATCACAAGAAGAGCAAAGAGCTGAGCGTCACGGTTGCGCCGGGAGAAGACAAAGAGCTGGTGTGCGGTAGTACTCTCGCCGGCTATCGTGCCTGGCTTGCGCTGTTCTACGTGATCTTCCCCATCACCGACCTCTACGTTGTTGAGTACCGCGACGGTATGACGCTGGACCTCGGCGAACGAACCTACCACGAGGTCGTTTCCAAGGGCATGGGATACTACCTCTGGCGTGAGGGCGTGCTCGGTTGGGGGGTCCCGGTCGGGGTGTTCGTGTTTGTCGTCAACGCGGCATTCAACTATCGGACGCTGTCGGCGCAGAGTTTGTTGCGGGGCCTTGTGAGTACCATGACGATTTTCGCGGTTGCGGGGGTAATCTTCGGTCTCATTATGTGGCGTTTTGTGTTACGATCCGGCAAAACGGGAGAGTAACATGAACAATTCAGGACCGCCGCTTTCGCAATGGTTTGCGGGCGGCGTATACTTGGTGACCGACGACACCCTGTCAGACGAAGAACTCCTTCAAACCGTCGAGCAGGCCCTGCGCGGCGGGGTGCGCTGCGTGCAGTTACGCGATAAGCGGCGCGACACGCGCGATCTGCATCGAGTCGCGGCTCGGCTACGGGCGCTCACCGCGAGAATGGGTGCCGGGTTCATCGTCAACGACCGCATAGACCTCGCACTTGCGGTAGGCGCGGACGGCGCGCATATCGGACAAGACGATATTCCGCCGCGCGACGCGCGGCGCCTGTTGGGGCC
>PUOW01000287.1 GCA_003552185.1 Spirochaetaceae bacterium | reverse complement strand
TGAGCGATATCTGGTTTGAGCGCTATGAGAATCCGCCGGTGGTGAATACGAAAACCGGATCGGTGAGCACCAAGCGGGTGCCGGGGGCGTTGCGGCCGCCTCAGCATATGCTCTGCTGAGGCCGCATCCACAAGACTCGTGTCAGTAATTTAGCCTTAACGCCCGTGGCAGTGTTTATACTTCTTGCCGCTGCCGCACGGGCACGGGTCGTTTCTCCCCACCTTTGGATAGTTCCGCGTCACCTGGGCTTTCTGCGGACGCGTTGCGGTGGCGGTGCCGCCGGCGGAGGTCTGCTGCGCCGCGGCAGCCCCTCCGCCGGCGGCAAACATCTGCATCGAGTTGTGAGAGGCGGTGCCCGCCGGCGCCGCGCCCCGTTGCACGGCCGGACGCCCGATGCCCTCGGCCTTCACCGCGATTACCTTGCGCGCGATAGATGTCCGTATATCGTAGATAAGCTGATCGAAGATCTGAAAGCCTTCGAGCTTGTACTCGAGCAACGGATTCTTCTGCGCGTAGCTGCGCAGGTATACCGCTTCGCGCAGCGCCTCGAGGTTTTCGAGGTGATCTTGCCAGCGTTTGTCGATGCTTCGGAGATACGCGTCACGGATCGCGAGGTTCAACTGTTCGTGACCGGCGATCTCGGCCTTGTTCTTCAGATCGTTCCAGATTTCGTCGGCGATCGCGGTGCGTAGCCGGTCGGGAGCGAGCGCCGCGAGCTCGTCCTCGGTTTGCTCGGTCGTGAAGAACAGCGTATCGTGCAATCCGGTGAGAAACTCGTGCAGCAGGTGACGGTCTTCGCCGCGTGAGGCGGTGTACGGTTGAATGAGTTCGTCGACCACCTCCATCGCGCTGCGCCAGACGCGCTCGATCAAGTTGTCGTCGTCCAGAATTGCGTCGCGTTGCCCGTAGATCAGCTTCCGTTGCTCGTTGAGCACGTCGTCGTACTCGAGCAGGTGCTTTCGAATGTCGAAGTTGCGTTCTTCAACCTTCGACTGTGCCGACTCTATGGTGCGGTTGATCAGCCGATGGTTCAGCGGCTCATCCTCTTCCATGCCGCGCTGCATGATGGACTTCAGCCGGTCCGAGCCGCGCCCGAACAGGCGCATCAGGTCGTCGTCCATCGAGAGAAAGAAGCGCGACTCGCCCGGGTCGCCCTGCCGGCCTGAGCGGCCGCGCAGCTGGTTGTCTATGCGCCGGGATTCGTGGCGCTCGGTACCGAGCACGTACAGGCCGCCGAGGCTGCGCACCTCGTTGTAGTCGTCGCGCCGGCGCTCGGACTCCTGCTGGAGCGCCTTTCGATAGGTGTCCTCATCGGCGTCGGTGCCCGCCTTGCGCCGGGCGCGGAACTCGGGGTTGCCGCCGAGCTTGATGTCGGTACCGCGACCGGCCATGTTGGTGGCGATCGTAACCGCGCCTTTGGCGCCGGCCTCGGCGATGATCAAGGCTTCGCGAGCATGGTTCTTGGCGTTCAACACCTCATGGCGCACACCCGACTTGGTCAAGACGTTTGAGAGCTTCTCGGAGCGTTCGATCGAGGCGGTGCCGATCAACATCGGCTGCCCCTTTTCATTCACGCGCTTGATCTCGTCCGCGATGGCGCGATACTTCGCGTTTTCGTCGACATAGATAACGTCGTCCTGATCTAACCGCGCGAGCGGCCGGTTGCTCGGGATCACAACGACGTCGAGCCCGTAGATCATGCCGAACTCTTTGGACTCGGTCTCGGCCGTGCCGGTCATGCCCGAGAGCTTCCCGTACATGCGGAAGAAGTTCTGTAACGTGATCGTCGCGAGCGTGCGGTTTCGTTGCGCGATGCGGATGCCTTCCTTGGCCTCGATCGCCTGGTGCAAGCCGTCGGAATAACGCCGACCGTGCAGGATACGACCGGTGAACTCGTCAACGATCTGCACCTGCCCTTCGCTCACGACGTACTGGGTGTCGCGGTGAAAGAGCTTCTGAGCCCGCAAAGCCTGCGTGAAGTAGTGAATATACTCGAAGTTCTCTTCCTCAAACAGCGAGGTCGTGATGAGCTTTCGCTTCATCAAGAGGTCTTCAATATGGTTCAGGCCTTCGTCGGTGAAGGTTACGCGTCGGCTTTTTTCGTCGAGCTTGAAGTCGCCGACCGGATCGTCGGGGTAGTCCTCGGTTTCGGGGTCTTTCTCGCACTCCTTGAGCTCGCGCGCGAGGCGGTCTACCTCAACGTACTTCCGTGTGTCGTCTTCGGCGGCGCCCGATATGATCAGTGGTGTTCGCGCTTCGTCTATGAGTATGGAGTCTATCTCGTCTACGATTGCGTACTGGTGGCCTCGCTGCACCTTGCGAGAGTGGTCGAACGACATGTTGTCTCGAAGATAGTCGAACCCAAACTCGCTGTTGGTACCGTAGGTGATGTCGCGACGGTAGGCGTCCTTGCGAGCCTCGGTCTCCATGCGCGAGACGATCGAACCCACCGTGAGACCGAGGTAGGCATAGACCGGGCCCATCCAGGCCGCGTCGCGCTCGGCGAGATACTCGTTGACCGTTACGATATGAACGCCTTTCTCGGGCAGCGCGTTTAGGTAGGCGGCGGTCACCGACGAAACGGTTTTTCCCTCGCCGGTCTTCATTTCCATGATCTTGCCCTGGTGCAGCACGATGCCCCCGAGGAGCTGTACATCGTACAAGCGCTCGCCGAGCACGCGACGAGCGGCCTCGCGAACCAAGGCGTAAGCGGTAGGAAGGAGGTCGTCGAGCGTTTCGCCTTCGGCGTACCGTTGCTTCAGCTTCTCGGTTTCTTCAGGGAACGCCTCCGGCGAAAGCGAAACCGCCCACGACTCAAGCGAGTTTATCTCGTGCAGAATCGGTAACAAGCCCTTAAGATCCTGCTCTTGTTTCGACCCGAACACGAGATCGATAATCTTCTGAACCATGATACGACTGTAGTATGTATCGGAAACGCCGGTCAAGATTGACAGCGCTCGGCGCGAACGCTACTATCGACGCATATGAAGCGTCCTGTGCGTCTCGGCGCCGTAGTAGCGTTCGGAGCGTTTTTTCTCATCTCGGTGATCGGTTGTTCGCGTCAGGAGGTTCGCTCGCTCTCGCGCGAAGACCTGTTCCGGATAGAGCTCGGCAAGATGGAAGACCAGCTTGACGTGTTCCACGGCCCGGGGCGGCCGTTGCGTCATCCGGCGCGCCTCTTTATGCGCGACGGGCGGTTCTTCATCGGTGACGCGGCGGGTAACAAGATCATGCAGTTCACCAGTTACGGCGATCTGCTCTCGCTGCTGTATAATCCGGACGACAACCCTCGCCCGGTGCAACTGCAGGCCTCGCAAAACCCCGGAACGCTCATCAACCGGCGGGCCTATCCGTACCATTTTCGTCAGACCGGTGAGATCGCGGTTACCTCCCGGAAAGAGCTGCTGGTTGAGGACTATCTCGCGCCGGAGCGCGCGGTGTACGACGAGGAGCGGGCGGTAAGCCTAAACCGCCAGGTTCTGCGCTTCACGCCACAGGGGCGCTTGATCGATTACCTCGGCCAGGAAGGCATCGGCGGAAGCCCGTTTCCGCATATCGAGAGCATTCATGTCAACGACCATGACGAGATCATCGTGATCTCGCACACGCTCGATACCTGGATCGTGTACTGGTTTTCCCCTGAAGGCGAGCCGTTATACGAGATAGAGATCTCGAACGACCGCCTGCCTTTGGTAGCCGACGAAGACAACTTGATTCCGTTTCTCGAAACCATCAAGCCCGATCGCGAAAAAAATCGACTGTATCTTCATCTGAACTACTACCGCGAGTCGGTCGATGCCGAGACCGAGGCTACCTACGGCATCGAGACCTTTGCGTCTCGAATCTACCGGCTCGATCTCGAGAGCGGCAGGTACGAAGGCTATGTCGATATTCCGGAGAACGTACAGCAGCGGCCGGGACATAGCGTGTTTGATCAACAAGAGGTGCAGTTCCTGTATGAGTTCGTCGGCACCGGGCGCGGCGAAACCTTCTTCCTGCTGAGTCGTGAGCGCGCCACACAGGTACAGCTCATGATCATGAACGCCGAGGGCCGAGTGCTCTCGCGCCGTATGATCGAGATACCGGAGCCCGATCTCCTGATGAAGTCGTTCAACCTAACCGCAGACGGGATTCTTTCGGCGCTCCTGGTGGGGCACGACGAAGCGCGCGTAGTCTGGTGGCGAGCCGACCGGCTGATATCCGGGCGCTGAGCGCCGCCGGGGAGGAGACGATGCGGAGTATCGCACCCGTCGGTCTATCGTTGCCGACGGCCGGCGAGATGAGCGAGATCGACGCTCGCACGCAGAACGAGTACTCGATTCCGGAACTGGTGCTCATGGAGAACGCCGGCCAAAGGATCTGGGAGCGCGCCAAGACCTGGGCCGGGCCGCGCCTCGAGGATGACGCGCTGCTGGTAATCGTTGCCGGCACCGGCAACAACGGCGGCGACGCGCTCGTGATCGCGCGCGCTGCGTGGCTTGAGGAGCGCTACGCGGTGGCGGTTGTGCTCACCCGCCGGCCCGAAAGCGGCCCGGCCGCGGTGCACGCCGCGTCGTGTGAGGCGCTCGGGATACCGCTTATCAGCTATGCCGACGCGCCGCAAGACGCGCACGCCTTGGTCGGCGAGGCAGACTGGGTGTTCGACGGTTTGCTCGGCACCGGGCTCAGCGGCGAGGTGCGGGGCGCCGCCGCGGCTTTGATCGAAGAAATCAACACCTGCAGCGCTACCGTGATCGCGATCGATCTGCCGAGCGGACTCGGTGACGGTTTCCACCGAGGGTACGCGGCGGTCTCGGCCTCGCTCACGCTCACGGTGGAGCTTCCGAAGCAAGCGCTGTATCTCCCGTACGCGCGGCCGTTTTGCGGTGAGATCGAGGTCGTCTCGATCGGTTTTCCCCCGCAGCTTCTGCATCGCCTCGAAAGCGGCGTGTTCCTGCTTTCGGATCACGACCGTGAGGAGCTGCTGCCTCGGCCGGCGGTTGCGGCGCACAAGGGTGAACGCGGCGTGCTCGCGGTGTTCGGCGGTGCGCCGGGGACCGTCGGCGCTCCGCTGCTGGCCGCCGGCGCGGCTTCTCGCGGGCCCTGCGGCTATGTAACGGTCTATCTCGACGCGGAGCTCTACAACGCGGTGGCGGCACGCTATCCGTCGCTCGTGATCCGCTCGCTGGAGGGTGATCTCCCCCTCGAGACGCCGATCTCGCCCTCGGCCGACGCGCTGCTGTGCGGACCCGGTTGGGGAACCGGACTCGACCGCGAGAAGCTGCTTTGCGGACTGCTGGAGGCCGAACTGCCGGGGGTGCTCGATGCCGACGGGCTTCGCGTGCTCGCTCGGCTACGCGCCGCCGGAGATATCGTGGAGCTCGGAGGGCGTTGGGTGCTCACACCGCATCCGGGTGAAGCGGCGCTTCTCTGCGGGCATAAGACCGGGGCTTTGCTCGAGCACCCGATCGAAACCGTGCGTGAGCTCGCCGAGACGTACGACGCGGTTGTGGTTCTCAAGGCGCATGTAACCTACGTCGCCGACCCCTCCGATGAGGCCGTATACGTGGTCGACGGGATGAACCCCGCGCTCGGAACCGCCGGTAGCGGCGACGTCTTGGCCGGAGTCATCGCAGGATTGCTGGCGCGTGGTGTGAGCCCGTCGCGGGCGGCGTGCCTCGGGGTGTTGATCCATCGGCACGCCGGAGCCGAGGCAGCACGCGAGCTCGGCTGGTACGACGCCGAACAACTGCTGTCGTATCTCGGACGGTCTGCGGTCGCCGCCGGCGATCATCGAGCGCTCGAAGCCGGGCGGTGGAACGGCAAAGATGAGTAGGCGGAGCGGTTTCGGTACCCACGACACTCCCGACGATGCGCGTCGCAGGGGCGCGGGCCGCGAGGAATACGACGCGCGGTATCGCTACAACTACAGTCGGGAGGAGCGCGAGGCGCGTGCCGGGCGCCGAAGCCCCGAGAAGCCCCAATCGTTTTTCTCGAGACATCGCGGCACGGTGATCCTGTTGTTTGATCTCATGATCATCGCGGTGGTGTTCGTGGTGTTCCGGAGCTTTCTGATGCCGGAGCCGCACAAAGAACTCCTCGCCGGCTACGAGTTTGAGCTGCAGGCGGTCGCCGATCAGAACGAATTCGTGGTTCGGATACGGGTGGCGAAACAGACGGAGGCCGACCCGGATGAAACGCACTCCGACGCCGCGCGCTCCGGCCTGTTCGAGGTGCGTGTACCGGCCGATCCGGAGCAACCCGAGCTCGTGGGCCTTGTCGATCTTCTGCCAACCGGAGAGCGACCGCGAATTGTTGAAGAGCGAGTTACTCGGGCCGAGCTCACGTCCGATTCCGTCACCGCGCGCGTGACCATAGACGAGCTGGAAACCACACTCTCGACACGCCTGCCGAGGTAGCGAGGGTAGGCCGGCGCCGGGTCGGTGCACGGTGGGTCGGTACACGGCGGGTGCGCGCCCGCAGGCCGGCGGCCGGCGACCGGCGCCCGCCGACAGGTCGGTAGGCCGGGCTTTCAGTTGACCGCTCACCGGATGCTACGATACTCTTAACTCGCTGCAACAGCGGCAACAAGCGAACGAACACGAGGAGAGGCTATGATCCAGATTTACCTAGTATCGGTCGTCGTAAACGTACTTGCCGGTATCACGCTTTCGTACGGGTTTCTCGATACGCGGCTGCGTTTGAGCGGCGTATTCAACGGCGAGTTATTCGAGCAGCCGAGGTTCTGGTTCGGGCTGGGGTCGTTGAGTTTCATTATTGGGTTTCTCAAGCTGCTGTCGGGAGTAGCCGAGATGCCGGTGATCGGCGATCTGTTGCCGGCAATCGCCGGACTCGTGATGGGCATGACGCTCTTGGTTCAGTTCTACCGCAGTCGTGCCGACGTGGTGCCCGATCCGGTAGTAACGCTCGAAAAGGTATTTGTCGCGAACAAAACCGCGGTCGGCATCGTAGGGATCGTGGTTGCGATCGCGCATTTTCTCTTCCCGCAGATCCTGTTTCTCTAACGGCCGCTGCTCGGACGGAGTGGGGTAGATGTAACGATGCAACGGTCGGTAGCCGGTGTTGCGCTCGACGAGCACGGACGGGTCTTGATCGGCAAGCGCAAGCCCGGTGGCGCTCTCGGTAGCAAGTGGGAGTTTCCGGGAGGCAAGCTCGAGCGCGGCGAAGCGGTTGCGGACGGGCTGCAGCGTGAGTTCCAAGAGGAACTCGCGGTTGAGATTGCGGTAGGGCCGCGCCTTGCTTCGGCAGAGTTCTCTCACAAAGGCGTTCCGTTCGCGCTCGAGGCCTACGCGGTGACGCTGCTCTCGCGTGGGTTCGAGCTGCGTGAGCACGAGCGAGTAGAGTGGGTAGCCCCCAACCGGCTCGCACGGTACGACCTGGCCGAGTCCGACCGCCGATTGCTCTCGGAACTGTTGTCGGGCCTACCGGCTACGGGATCACCGTCCCGGGCGGAATCACCGCGTTTTTCGGAATGATGATGATGCCGTCGCGCGTGTAATGCGTCGGGTGGTCTCCGTCGGGCGGGTTTGGGTCGTCGAGCCCGATGCGGCAGTTCGCTCCGATGCGTGCGTTCTTGTCGATGATGGTGTGCGCGATGCGGCTACCTTCTCCGACGCCGATATCCGGGACGCCGTTCGCGGCGTTCTCGGCGCGCGCCTCCACCGTCTCGTAGTAGTCGGCGCCCATACAGATTACCCCGTCGAGCCAAGCTCCGGAGTTGACGGTGGAGCGCACCCCGATGATCGTACGGTGCATCGTGGCGTCGGTGATGATCGATCCGTCGGCCGTGATACACTCGGACATCGTGCAGCGGTTGATCTTGGTGGCGGGTAGATCGCGCCGATGCGTATAGATCGGCATGTCTTCGTCGTAAAAGTTGAAATCGGGGGCTATCGAGGTCAAGTTCAGATTGGTGTCGTAGAACGAGCGAATCGTTCCGATGTCTTCCCAGAAGCCGGTGAAGATATGCGTATTGATCTGCACCTTCCCGATCAGCATCGGCAGGATCTCTTTCCCGAAGTCGTCGAGGTTGTTGTCGAGCGCGCGCTCGAGTGCCGAGGCATTGAAGCAGTAGATTCCCATCGAGCCCAAGTACTCTTTACCGGCGGCTTGCAGCGTAGAGTCGGGGTGAATCTCGGAAGGAATCCGCAGGTGTGAGATGTCGCGTTCGATCGGGGGCTTCTCGACGAACTCAGTGACGCGCGATGTGCGGTCGGCCACCAGAATGCCGAACCCGGTTGCCTGCTCGCGCGTAACCGGCGTGGCGGCTACCGTGATCTCGGCCCCGCTCTCGACGTGACGGCGGTAGAACTCGGCGAGGTCCATGCGGTATAGCTGATCTCCCGAGAGGATGAGGTAGTGCGAGGGTTCCTGAGTGCGGAAATGTACGAGGTTCTTGCGGACCGCGTCGGCGGTGCCTTCGTACCAGCCGCTGTGCTCAAAGGTCTGCTCGGCAGCGAGGATCTCGACGAACCCACGAGTGAAGGAATCGAAGATGTAGGTGTTCAAGATATGAAGATGCAGCGAGGCCGAGTTGAACTGCGTCAAGACGTAGATCTTCTTGAACCCGGAGTTGATGCTGTTCGAGAGCGGAATATCGACGATGCGATACTTGCCGCCGAACGGCACCGCCGGCTTTGCGCGCTCAGCGGTTAAGGGATACAGCCGAGTGCCTTTACCTCCGCCCATTACGATCGATAATACGTTATTCATGATCCGTCCTCTCGAGTAGATGATGCATTCTAGGCGCCAATCCCGCGCGCCGTCAAGCAAATGCCGGGCGCACCGCAACGATATTCCTCTTCCGAGGCGAAATATGCTACCATCTCGATCGGAGAAGCTATGAGTGTGATCGAGCGCGTCCTCACCGAGCTACGCAACGACCCGGTTTTCACCGGGAGCGTCACGCGCTGGGAAGAGATACCGGCGCGCGAAGGCCGTTATGCCGATCTTCCGGCCGATCTGCATCCGAAGCTCCGTGGCGCGCTTGAAAAAGCCGGAGTGGAGCGGCTCTACAGTCACCAGGCCGAGAGCTATCGTGCGGTGCGCTCCGGCCGTGACGTGGTGGTGGTTACTCCCACAGCGTCCGGCAAAACCCTGAGTTACAACCTCCCGGTGCTGCAGGAGCTCTTGAGCAGTCGCGAGACGCGCGCGCTGTACCTGTTTCCGACCAAAGCGCTCAGTCAGGATCAGCAGGCGGCGCTGAACCTCTCGGTGGAGAGCGGCGAACTCGGCATCAAGGTTGCAACGTACGACGGCGACACGCCCGACTCGGTGCGCGCCGCGGCACGCGACACCGGGCGAATTATCATCTCGAACCCTGATATGCTGCACGCGGGTATTCTCCCGAATCACCCGAAATGGATTAAGTTTCTCGGTAACCTCGCGTTCGTGGTGATAGACGAGATCCACACCTATCGCGGTGTGTTCGGCTCGCACATGACCAACGTGGTGAGGCGGTTGCGGCGCGTGGCGGAGTTCTACGGTGCCGATCCGGTCTTCATCTGTTGTTCGGCTACAATCGGCAATCCTCGTGAGCTTGCCGAGCGCATCGTGGAGCGCCCGGTAGAGCTAATAGACAACAACGGCGCACCGACCGGCGCAAAACAGCTGATCCTGTACAACCCTCCCTTTGTAGACCGCGTTCAAGGCATTCGGCGCGGGGTGGTGCAGGAGGCGCGCTCGCTCGCGCTGCGCTTCTTGAAAGCCGGGGTCAAGACGATCGTGTTCGCGCGCTCGCGTCTACGCACCGAGTTAATCGCCGACTACATCCGCAAGAGCCTCGCCAATGTATACACCGACGACGGGCGCATCCGGGTGGAGGCCTACCGGGGTGGATACCTGCCGAGCGAGCGGCGCGCGATCGAGGCCGGGCTGCGCGACGGCACGGTGCAGGGCGTGGTCTCGACCAACGCGCTCGAGCTCGGCATCGATATCGGAGGCCTCGATGCCGCGGTGATGGCGGGCTTTCCGGGGTCCATCTCTTCGTCGTGGCAACAGGCCGGTCGAGCAGGGCGGACGCAGAATCTCTCGGTTGCGGTGCTGGTTGCGTCTTCGGCTCCGCTCGATCAATACATGGTCAAACACCCTGAGTACTTCTTAGGCCGTCCGCCGGAGCAGGGGTTTGTCGATCCCGACAACCTACACATCTTGATGTCTCACCTGCGGTGCGCGGCGTTCGAGTTACCGATGCGCCCTGAGGAGCAGTTTGCCCCGCAGAGCGAAATCTATCTGCAGCACCTCGAGGAACAAGGCACCGTCAGATTCAGCGGGGGGGCGTACCACTGGTCCGACCGCTCGTATCCGGCCGAAAGCGTGAGTCTCCGTAGTGCAACCTCCGACAACGTCGTGATCGTCGACACCACCGGCGGCGAGTACAGCGTGATCGGCGAGACCGACCGGCCTTCGGCGAAAGAGGTTCTGTTCGACAACGCAATCTATCTGCATCGCGGCGAGCAGTATGTGGTAACGCAGCTCGATCTCGAGAATCGCAAGTGCGCGGTTGAGCGTACCGATGTGAACTACTACACCGAGGCCCTCGTGAAGCGCGACATAAAAGTGCTGCACGAAGACGAGAGCTTCGAGGCCGGCGGGGCGCGCTTGGTTCTTGGCGATATCTTAGTGCGGACTCAGGTCGCGAAGTTCAAGAAGATCCGCTTTCAGTCGCACGAAAACGTGGGCTACGGCGAGGTCGCGGTGCCGGAAGAGGAGATGCACACCCGCGCCCTGGCGATTGTGTTCGAGCCCGGGTCGCGCGCCGGGGAGGCGCTCCATGCGCTCGATCCCGCGATGCGGGTGCCGGCGGTAGTGCGCATCGGCGCGTTGGCCAAGAACGTTGCGCCGGTGTTTCTCTTGTGCGAAAGCTCGGATCTGCGCGCGGCCGAGCGGCTACGCGATCCGCATTTCGGCCGGCCGTGCCTGTACATCTACGACGGATACCCCGGCGGTATCGGGCTCGCCGAGGCGTTCGGCAGTAAGATGGATACCATACTCCAGGCCGCGTTGTCGCTGGTGTGCTCCTGCGATTGTAGCGAAGGCTGCCCGTCGTGTGTGGGCCCGCGCGATCCGCAGGAGGAGGTAGACGGCAACCCGAAGGAAGCGGTGATCGCGTTCCTGTCGGGTTGGCTCGGCGTAGCCGCCCCCGCAGCGCCGGATCTCGAGCCGTAATGGGTTCCGATCTCTACCAAAGACTCGAGCTTCTCAAGCGCATGCGCCGCGGCACAGCCGCGGGACCGGCCGTCGGCCGGCGGTCCGAGGGCCGACGGTCGGCCGGCGAGGACTGCAGCCCGGCGGGCTTCGCCGCGGCGGCCGCCGGCGTGAGCACCCGGGTTGTGCGTGTGCCGGCGCCGCGGCTCGCGGAGCTCCTCGAGCGCGGCTCTCCGCTCCTGCCGGACGGGTTCGGTCGCGCGGCGCTGCGTTTCTTTGACCTCGAGACTACCGGCCTGAGCGGCGGCGCCGGAACCAAGGTGTTTCTTGCGGGCGTAGCGTTTCTCGAGGGCCAAGAACTCGTGCTCGAGCAATGGCTCTTGACCGAGTACGGCGCCGAGCCGTTGTTTCTGCAGTTCCTCGCCGAGCGATTCCCCGAGGATGCGCTGTACGTGTCGTATAACGGCAAGGCGTTCGACGCTCAGCAGCTCAAAACTCGTTTCCTTATGCACCGGCGTCGACACGTATTGCGGCATCATCTCGATTTGCTCTACCCGGCGAGGCGCTTGTGGCGAACGCTGCTGCCGAGCTGTGGTCTCTCCGAGATCGAGCGCTTTGTGCTCGGGATCGAGCGCGAGCAGGATCTGCCGAGCTTCGAGGTTCCGGAGCGCTACTTCGAGTTTCTCGACCGTCGCGACCCGGAGGTGCTTACACCGGTGATCGCGCACCACTACCACGATATCGTGAGCCTCGGAGCGCTTCTGCTGACGATGGACGAGGTCCTTAGCGATCCGCTCGGATGCCTGGAGCGCGGGCGCCCACGGTTCGATCGTCTCCAGGCAGCGCTTTGGATGCTGCGCCGGTCGTCGGACGTACTACGCCGGACCGCCGAGCAGCTTCTCTCGGAGTTTCTCTCGGACAGTGACGCCGACTCGGGAGAACGCACCCGGGCGGCGCTGGTGTTGGGCGCTCAGTGGAAGCGCTCCGGCCGTTACCGCGACGCCGAGGCGTTGTATCGCTCGGCCGTGGAGGCGAACCACGATCCGCGGATCGCGGTGGAGCTGGCGAAGCTGCTCGAGCATCAGCGCGGCGCGGTTCGCGAGGCGCTTGAGCTGCTTGACTCGATAGACCGCGAGCGGTGCTCGCACGCGCTGCGCGCCGAGCTCGCGCACCGCGCCCGGCGCTTGCAGCGTAAGCTCGAGCGCGGGGCAGGTTAGCTGTTAGCGCAGGTCTAGTGCTGCATGCGGAGCTGCAGCGCTCGCAGGTACAGGCGCTCGTAGTTTCGAGCCGCTCTCGCCCAGCCGAACTCGGTGCGCATTCCGCGCGTGCGCATCGCCGCGAACTGCTGTGGTCGGTCTCGGTACACCCGTACCGCGCGCTCAACCGCGTGATAGATCTCGGTGGGCGTGCAGCTGTCGAACAGGAAACCGGTGCCCTGATCGCCGGCCTCATCGCCGGAGTCGTCGAAATCGAGGATCGTGTCGCGGAGCCCCCCTGTTCGCGTTGCGATCGGGATGCTGCCGTAGCGTAGACTGTACATCTGGTTCAAGCCGCAGGGCTCGTAACGAGAGGGCATCAAGAAGAAATCGCTTCCGGCCTCGATGAGATGCGCGAGTGGTTCATCAAAGGCGCGTTCGTATGCCAGGTTGTGATGCGCCTGCGCGAGCTCCAGCAAACGTGTCTCGTGACGCGGATCGCCGGTTCCGAGAACAACCATCTGTACTCCCAGTTCGCTGAGTATCCCGTTCAGGCACCCGTACCCGGGCTCGAGTAGCTCCGGCAGTCCTTTCTGATCCACCAACCGTGCGATTATGCCGATCAGAGGTGTGTCGGGAGCAACCGGGAACCCGAAACGGCGCTGCAGCGCGGCTTTGCACGCAACCTTGCCTGACAGGTCGTCGGCAGTGAAGGTCGCCGGAAGCAACGGGTCGGCCGACGGATCCCATAGCTCCTCGTCGATACCGTTGAGGATACCGTGCAGCTCGGCGGCGCGCGAACGCAGTACGCCGTCGATGCCGAAACCGAACTCCGGCTGCTGAATCTCCTCGGCGTAACTCGGCGAAACCGTCGTAACCAAATCGGCGCAGAGGATGCCGCCTTTGAGCGAGTTGATCCTGCCGTAGAACTCGAGCGCCTCGCGGCCAAGCCGGCCTCGGTTGAGCGGAAGGCGGCTGATCTGGTCGAGCTCGAAAACGCCTTGGTACCCCAGATTGTGAATGCTGAAGACGCCGGCAGTCTCGGCGAACGGAGGCCGCTTCTCGACCGTGCGAAGATAGACCGGGACGAGCGCGGTCGGCCAGTCGTGCGCGTGCATGATGTCGGGGCTCCAACTCAACTTGCGGCAGATTTGAAACGCTGCCCGCGACAGCACCGCGAAGCGCAGCAGGTCTTCGCTCGAGCCGCCGTCTCCGGGGCGCGCGTATATCGCGTTCCTGCCGAACAGCTCGAGGTGCTCAACCAAGTAAACCGTAACGCAATAGCCCGCGTGCTCGATCTGGGTCTCGAACACCTCGGTCCAGAACTCCTCGGCCGCCATAGGAACCCCGAGGGCGCCGGGCAGCGGAGCGGCGCCGTTCTTCGTCGCATCGGCATAACGCGGCATCACGAGCCGAACATCATGCCCACGTCGAGCGAGCTCAGCCGCGAGCGCAGGAACCACGTCGGCGAGACCGCCGACCTTCGCGAACGGCACCGCCTCGCTGGTAACCATCATGACTCGCAGCGGTGGTGCCCCGTCTGAAATTGCTCCGATTTCTTTCGTCATGCTCACATCCCTGTACTCCAACGCGTGGTTACCGGTACTCGCAGATGCGATACGCGCACATGCGATACCCGCAGATGCGATACCCGCTAATGATAGTAGCTGATTACAAACAGCCGCCCGTCGTTGAATCCAAGGTTCCGGTACATGCGCCGCGCGGCATGATTCTGCGTCTTCACGAATAACGAGACGGCTTTGCCTTCTTGGCGCACTCGGCGCATCAGTATCTCCATGAGGTGTCCGCCGACGCCGCAGCCGCGGTACTCGGGCTCGGTGAATACGCCCCCGATTTGATCGTAGCGGAACCCGCGTGCGTTTGTTCCCGCCTTCGCGATCGGAACACCGTCGAGTTCGGCGAGATATACAAGCTGCCGCTTCAGGTCGCTGCGGAGCTGCCTGCGGGTGGCATCCATATTCAAACTACGATTCGGTAGCAGAACCTCCTCGCGCTCGTATTTGGCTTGTAGCGGCAGGAGCCGCCGCGTATCGGCCGGGCCGGCCTCTCTAACAAGCGGCTCACGGTTGAGCCGTGGCGGGCGGCGCGTTCCGGGTGGCGCAACCGCCTGCATCATGTAGTATTCTACGCGATGACGGGGCGGTCGCCCGATCGTTTGCTCGAGAGCCTCAACATCCTCGGCAAGTCCCATGAAGGTGGGATAGCGATTAAAGGCGCCCTCGAGCCGAGGAGCAAGCTCGCGCACGGCCGCGTCGCGCTGGTCCGAGCGCAGCCCCGCGAAGACCGGGTAACAGAAGCCGTGAGCCGTCTCGAGAAGCGCGCCGCAAACCGGATCCTCAACCGCCTGTTCGGTATAGAACTGCACCGTTGCGGCGCGGCGATTGGGCAGAGTTGCGCGTCGGCCGTTTCTCAGCTGTGAGGTGAATCCAACGCAACTCCACTCCCGGCACAGCAAGTACGCGAGCACGTGATCGAGCACGGAGTTTCCTGCGTAATACCATGGCATCGCGACTTACCACCCGCTGGGCAGACTGAACGGCACTCTGCCGGAAGGCTCTATCTCGCCAAGCAGCGTTGCAAAACCGGTCTCGAACGACTCCCGCCCGATGCCGTAGACCGCAACCGCTGCGTCTACCCATTTGTGTTCCGCAAGATAAGCCGGCGTCAGCGTCGAGAGCGCGACCACGGTGCCTTCGTGCTCGCGCAACAACTCGAGAAGCTCTTGCGTCGCCGGGCTGGTCAGTAGAAACACGATCACATCGTAGTTGCGCGCCCTATTGCGGATCGCGTCGCGGTCGGCGGCCGAGACGCCGTAAAACGACGAGCTAAGCCGCACGGTGTCGGCGTCGGGCAGTCGTGCTCGGCCCTCCGAGAGAAACCACCCGTTACCGCCCACGAGAAGCACCTCGTTCGACCGTTCGCTGCTGAGCGGCAGCGCGTCGTCCTTGATAACCGAGACACTACGCGCGGCATGGTCAAAGAAGAACTCTCGTCCGGACTGATCGGGTATGCGCACCGCGAGATGCTCGTCGCGCGGTTGCAACGTGACGCGGTCGGCATCGCGAAGGTACTGCAGCTTGGTGCGCAGGATTCGTCTCACCGAGGCATCGATCTCGGCTCGAAACTCATCGTTGTTCCGGTATTCGTTGAACACCGTTCGCCATACTTCACCGTTCAGCGTCGGTGTCTGCGACAGCATCACCATATCGGCACCGGCCTCGAGCGCCTTGAGCGCGAGGCGTCCGAAGCTTATCCCCCGACGTCGCTCATAGACGCGTGCACCGCTCATCTGCAGATCGTCGGTGATCATGAGCCCGTCGAACCCAAGCTCCTCACGGAGCAGTGTGGTGTTGAAATAGCGCGAGAGCGAAGCCGGCACCCCGGGCTCGATGATCTCGGGAAAACTCAGGTGCCCGCTCATCACCGCGGGCACACCCTCCCGAATCAGGTACTCGTACGGGACAAGGTCGCGTTCTCGCAGATCCTCGATCGTTTCATCGAGAATCGGCAACACCCCGTGCGAGTCCTCGGACGCGTTCCCATGCCCGGGAAAGTGCTTTGCGGTGGCGATTACCCGGTTGTGCTCGAGGCCGCGATAGAACGCGTTGCCGAGAACCGCGGTCTGCAGTGGGTCGTCCGAGAAGGCTCTCGAGCCGATCACGTGCGCATCGAAGTTGCTGTATACGTCCACCGTCGGCGCGAAGTTCATGTTGATTCCGAGCGCCCGCAACTCGCGCCCGATGAAGTATCCGCTGCGGTAAGCGTCGTCGGGCATACCGGTTGCCCCGATCGCCATATTCCCAGGTGTCATCGAGGTGCTGCCGCGTACGTGTCGAATCCAACCTCCCTCTTGGTCGGTGGCGGTGAACAGCGGCACGGCGTGTTCGCCGGCGAGCGCGGCGGCCTGCATCGAGCGAATCGAGTCGTTTAATACCGCAAGGTCGTCGGCGTTCCAACCGAACACCTTCAC
>PUOW01000335.1 GCA_003552185.1 Spirochaetaceae bacterium | reverse complement strand
TGGGCGCTCGAGTCGGGGCGCGGGTATTACTTCACCACGCCGGGCCGCGAAGGCAGCCACGGCTCCGACGGGGTCTCACCGTCCGCCGGCTCTCGCCAACCGGTGACGCGAATAAACTGGTACAACGCGATTGTGTGGTTAAACGCCTACAGCGAGATGGACGGCTTGGAACCGGTGTACACGCTCGGCGCCGAACCGGCGCGCAACGCCGAAGACGCCGGCGAGCGCAACGCGGTGAGGTTCAATCCCGACGCCGAAGGCTACCGCCTACCCACCGAGGGCGAATGGCAGTACGCCGCGAGTTGGCGCACCGACCGGTACTGGACGCCGCCGAGCTGGGCTTCCGGCGCGCGCGCCGACCACACCGATGAAGAGGCCACCTCGGAGGTGGCGTGGTACCGTGAGAACGCCGAGCGGGGCGACACCGAGCACAACAACGCAGGCGGCGAGACGGGCCCACGCACGCAACCGGTGGGCACCCGGCGCGCAAATGCACTCGGCATCTACGACATGAGCGGAAACCTGTGGGAATGGGTCTGGGACCGATACGCCCCCTACCCCGACCATCCGCAGCGCGACTATCGCGGCCCGGAAGCCCCGAAGGACCTTACCGCTGAACGGCGCTACCGCGTTATGCGCGGGGCGAGCGTCACCGGCACCGCTGAGTTGCTACAGGTTGGGTTTCGCATCGGGTTCGACCCGGCCGAGTCGGAGTTCAACGGCGGTTTTCGCGTGGCACGAACACCTTAACCGCGTTTCGCCTTCTCGCGCGTCTCGCTGAGAGAAGGGGCGTGTCCCCGTCCCCCCCCTCGAGAACCCTACCTATCAGCATTCGCTCGGTCAGCGTTCGCTCCGGCAATGACTACTCTCCGATGATTTGTATTTCGCACCGACGCCGACGCGGGCGAAGTTGGTCCCAATCGATGAAGTATATCTGTCCGAATGCCCCCAGCCGAAGCGTGCCGTCTTTAACCGGAATAGACTCAGATCGCCCCACGATCGCCGAGCGCAGATGTGCATCGGTATTAAGGCTGTACTCCCCCCTCTCCCCCAGCGTGTTCTCGGCAAAAGCGATGTGTTCCGGTCCCGGGTGAAGGTATTGACCTTCGCGCCGACATGTCGGGACTATGCGCTCCATAACGTCGACAAAGTCTTGCTGCAGATACTCGACTCCTGATAGATTCCGGTCATGTGAACACTCCTGAATCACGATGCTACAGGTGGTATGCGGCGCATAGACCACGCATATTCCGTTTCGAATACCGGACGCATCCACTGCGTTCTGTACGCTCTCACTGATATTCTCGTGGGTCGGCCGCAGCGACTCGCCGTTCAACTCGAGCTCGGAAAAATAGACAGCCACTTGGAGTACCTCCGTTCGATCAAATCCGATTCGTTGCAAACTGTGATACGCCGACCACCGGGATTGAGCCCCGGGCCGGGATGATCTACAATACGTTCATATCAACACAGCGAGCACGCAATGACAAGTAAGGCTCTTCTGGCTAAAATCGCGCGGCTGTACTATACGGAGAATCACAATCAACGCGCCATCGCGCAGAAACTGAACATGAGCGTGGCCGGTGTTTCGCGCGCCCTCACGCGTGCGAAGGAAGAAGGTATTGTCGAGATCACGATCCATGAAAGCCCCGAGCACGATGCAGCGCTGGAAGCACTCCTGGAGACCCAATTCGGTCTCCGCGAATGCACTGTGGTGCACGAAGACGCCACAGAGGCAAACGCTACCTCAGCGATGGCCCGCGCGCTGAGCGAGATACTGGTCCGTGTGTTGCGCAACGGCGACCTCCTCGGTGTTAGTTGGGGAGAAACCTTGCGCGCGATGTCGGATCAAATCCCAAACGCAAGCAATCGAGAGGCTGATGTTGTCCCGATAATCGGTGCCATGGGGACGGTAGAAACCGGGATCTATCCGAACGCGATCGCGACCGGTTTCGCAAGAAAACTTAACGGCAAGGCGTACCTCGTGAACGCGCCCGCCATCCTCAGCACCCCTGAGATTTGCGACTCTATCAAGAACGATCGCGCATTCCGGCCGGTCGCGTCGAACTGGAATAACGTCGATACCGCTGTCGTCAGCGTGAGCGGAATCTCGGCGGCCGACTCGGTCTCACGATTCGAGATATTCAGTGAAGCGGAATTGAAACAGCTGCGGCAACTCGGGGTGGTTGGCGCCACCAACTTTGATTTTCTTGACGCAGAGGGCTTTCAGGTGACCACCGAACTCGATCGACGTATCCTTAAAATCGGGTTCGAGCGCTTACGCGCCGTCAGAAACCTGATCGTCGTTGCGTTCGGCACCCACAAAGTTGCCGCCATCCGGGCAGCCTTGCGGAGCGGGATCGTCAACGTGCTGATCACCGACCAGAGCACTGCGCGCGCCGTCCTCGCAGCCGAGGGGACCGCTGCCGAGACCTGAAACCCGGCCGGATGGGTTTTCGCACGGTGCGCGCCGCTGTGCTCGATACGTTCAGCGCCGGCCGGTCCATCATCGGTAGAAAGGCATGGCCGGCGCCGCTTACACATCTTAGACGAGAATCTGTACCGGATTCTCCAATAGCCGTCGCATTGTAACCAAGAACTCCGCACCTTGCGCCCCGTCCACCACTCTGTGGTCGATCGTCAAGCTCAGCATCATAAACAACCGCTCTGCGATTTCGCCGTTTTCGTCGCGGCGCAGATGGGGTTCGGCCGCATTGATCCCGAGAATGGCGCTCTGCGGCGGGTTGATGATCGGCGTAAAGGAATGGATACCGTACATACCGAGATTGGTTACGGTGAAGGTTCCGCCTTTGAGCTCATCCGGACTGAGCCGGCCGGACCTACCGCGCTCTGCGAGGTCTTTCGATAGTTCGGAAATCGCACTCAACGGCAGTTGATCTGCATGATTGATAACCGGCACCAGAAGTCCTGAGTCAATCGCTACCGCCATCCCCAGATTAACCGAGTCCCGTTGTACGAGCTCATCGCCTTCAATGGTGGTACGTACCGAGTCGTGCTTGCGCACCGCGAGCGCAACAGCCTTCAGCATCAAGTCGTTGATCGAGAACTTCCTTTCCGACGACTCGTTTAACTCCTTGCGAAACGCGAATAGCTCAGTGACGTCAATGCGTGCGTTGAGGGTAACCGGCGGCATAGTAAGATGACTCTCGAGCATGCGCCGACTGATGATTCGCCGCATATTACTGAGGTTGGTTCTCTGCTCCGGTCCGGCTTCGCCCGGTTCAGACTCGCGCAGCGCCGACAACGCGGCGATCACGTCCTTTCGCACAACACGACCTTGAGGTCCGCTTCCGTCGATATCGCTCAGCGCCAACTGCTCTCCAGCCGCAATTCTGCGAGCTAGTGACGACGCGGCAGGCTCCGTGGTTGAACCGGCTTCGGCCGTATGACCCGCCTGTTCAACGTCTCGCAGTTTAATCTCACCCTGAGCCCCCGACGGGCGAATCTGAGCGAGCTTTACACCCAACTCACCCGCTCGTCGTCTGGCCGCGGGCGTGGCGGCCACTGTCCGCGAACGAACGGCTCCCGGTTTTTCTGCCGCCGGGGCTTGTTCCGAAGGCTCCGCCTTCGTGGTTTCACCACCGGCGTGCGGTGCCGACCAATCGGGGCTTTCGTGCTGCGGCGTGGTTTCGGGTTCAGTCCGCTCACCGCCGCCGGCTGTGCCCGCGGGCGCCTCCTCGCCTTCCACGCCGAGGTACCCTATAGGCTCTATGACCGGGACGGTCTCCCCCTCCCCGCGCAGTATTTTGATGATGTAGCCCGAGCTCTCGGCTTCGACCTCCATCGAGGTCTTATCGGTCTCTATCTCAAGTAGCGGCTCACC
>PUOW01000249.1 GCA_003552185.1 Spirochaetaceae bacterium | reverse complement strand
TCGAGCGGTTTCTGCAGCTCTGCGCCGAGCGCAACATGGTGGTGGCCAACTGCTCCACGCCCGCGCAGTACTTCCACGTCCTGCGAAAGCAGCTGCATCAAGGCTTCCGGAAGCCGCTGGTACTGATGACGCCGAAGAGCCTGCTGCGGCATAAGCGCGCGGTTTCTACGGTGGCCGAGCTCACCGATGGGCGGTTCCGTCCGGTGCTCGACGACGCAGCCGAGTACCGCAAGGCCGAGCGCCTGCTGCTCTGCAGCGGCAAGGTCTATTACGACCTGCTCGAGCGTCGTGAGGCCACCGGAGACCAAACCACCGCAATCGTTCGAATAGAGCAACTCTATCCTTTCCACGGCGATGAGCTCGCCGAGGCGGTCGGAGCGTACCGCGCGGTGCGGTCGGTCGCGTGGGTGCAGGAAGAGTCCAAGAATCGCGGCGCCTGGAGCTATCTCGAGCCTCGGCTGCGCGAGGCGCTTGGTCGCGACGATATCGAGTACGTCGGCCGACGACCGAGCGCGAGCCCGGCTGCCGGGTCGCACCAGCAGCACCAACGTGAGCTCGAGGAAATCCTACGGCAGGCCTTCCCGAACGCGTCCCACGCCGAGGCGGGCGCCGGGCAGGCCACAAACAGCACAAACAGCACCGACGAGGCAGGCGAGCGCGCAGCCCGCGGTCTCGCAGACAAGACCAACGACACGCAGAAACGAGGAAGATCATGAAGCACGACGTACAGGTACCGGAAATCGGAGAGTCGGTCTCAAGCGGCATCCTCGCCTCTTGGCTGAAGCAGACCGGCGAGGCAGTTTCCGAGGGCGAGGAGATCTTCGAGCTCGAGACCGACAAAGCGACGCTCGCGGTTCCGTCTCCGGCGAGCGGCGTGCTCGAGGTGATGGTGGCGGAAGACACCGAGGTGGCGGTCGGCCAGGTTGTGGCCGCGATCGCGACCGAGGCCGGCGACGCGGCCGGGGCCGAAGCCGGGTCCGGCGACGCAGCCGACGCGGCGGGCACCGACGTGGCGGGTACCGCGGCCGCCGAGAAAGACGCCGCTGCCGCCGGCTCGGATGCTCCGGCGCTTTCACCGGCGGTGCGGCGCGTCGTGGAGGAGCACGGGCTCGACCCGGCGCAGATACGCGGAAGCGGCCCCGGAGGGCGCATCACCAAGGAAGACGCGCTCAAAGCCGCCGAACACGCCGGTGGGGCCGGCGACGCGGCAGGAGCGCCCGGTGGGCCCGGCGCGCCCGCGAGCGCCTCGGAGAGCGCCCCGGCCGACCGGGCCGCGGCGGCGGGGCCGAGCGCTTCGCAGGAACCGGGTCGGCAGGAACCGACCGGCGCCGCCGCCTCGTCGCGTTACTCAAACGAGCGGCAGGCCGGCGGCGGCGAGCGCGAGACGCGTAAGAAGCTCTCGAACCTCCGCAAGCGCGTCGCCGAGAACCTCGTCTCTTCGCAGCAGAACTCGGCGCACCTCACGACCTTCAACGAGGTCGATATGTCGGCCGTGATCGAGCTCCGCACCCGCTATCGCGACGAGTTTGAAGCACGCCACGGCGTGAAACTCGGGTTCATGTCGTTCTTTGTTAAAGCCGCACAGCGCGCGCTCGAGTCGTACCCCGAGATCAACGCGCGCATAGACGGCGATGAGGTGGTATACCACAACTACTACAACATCGGCGTGGCGCTCTCGAGCGAGCGGGGACTCGTAACCCCGGTGCTGCGGGAGGTGGAACGCAAATCGTTCGCCGAGATCGAAGCCGAGATTCTCTCGTTCATCAAACGCGCGCAGGAGAAAAAGCTCATGCCGGATGAGCTGGCCGGCGGCACCTTCACGATCTCGAACGGCGGTGTGTTCGGCTCGATGCTCTCGACGCCGATCCCGAGCCCGCCGCAAAGCGGTGTCCTCGGCATGCACACGATCCAGAAGCGCCCGGTTGCGGTCAACGATGAGGTCGTGATTCGACCGATGATGTACCTCGCGCTCACCTACGACCATAGAATCGTCGACGGACGCGAGGCGATCGGATTCCTGATGACGATCAAGCGCGCGGTTGAGGATCCGAGCCGCTTGGCGCTGGGGCTATAAGGGGAAGCGACAATGGCGAACAAACCCCGAACGGAAACCCGATACGACGTAGTGGTGATAGGAGCCGGTCCGGGCGGCTATGTCTGCGCGATCCGCGCGGCACAGCTTGGCCTCAGCGTTGCGTTGGTGGAGCAGGAAAAAGCGCTCGGCGGCACCTGCTTGAACATCGGGTGCATCCCGTCGAAAGCGTTGCTCGACTCGAGCGAGCGATTCGCTGAGGCCCATACCCACGCGGCCGAGCACGGTATCGCGTTCGAGTCGATCTCGCTCGACCTCGGCGCGATGATGAAGCGCAAAGACAAGGTTGTGCGCAAGCTGACCGGCGGGCTCACCGCCTTGATGAAACACAACGGGATCACGGTGCTGCACGGGAGCGGCGCTATTCCGGAGCCGGGTCTCGTTGAGGTGCATTCGGCCGAGGGGGAGAGTACGCGGATCGAGACCACGCATACCGTCCTGGCAACCGGGAGCCGCCCTTCCGAGTTACCGTTTCTTCCGTTCGACGGCCGGCTCGTCGTGAGCTCCACCGAGGCCCTTGCCTTCGAAGAGGTGCCGGAGCGGCTTGTGGTGGTAGGAGCCGGCGCGATCGGGCTCGAGCTCGGGAGCGTCTGGGCACGCCTCGGCAGTTCGGTTGAGGTTGTCGAGATGATGCCTCAGATTGTACCGGCGTTCGACCGCGACGCGGCGCGGGCGCTACAGAAGGAGTTAACGCGCCAAGGGCTCACGTTTCACCTCGAAACGAAGTTGGCCGGGGCCGAGAGCGCCGACCGGCACGTCTCGTTAACTCTTGAGGACAAGCAGGGCTCCGAGCGCACCATCGAGGCCGATAAGGTGCTGGTCGCGGTCGGGAGAACGCCGCGGGTAGACGGAATAGACCTCGAGGCGCTCGACATCAAGCGCGCGGACGCAGGGCCTCATCTCGAGGTCGATGAGCGCTACCGCACGAGCGCGCGTGGGATCTACGCGATCGGCGACCTCGTGCCGGGGCCGATGCTTGCGCACAAGGCCGAGGAGGAAGGCGCGGCTCTCGCGGAACTCCTCGCCGGAAAGCCGGGGCACGTCAATTACGGGGCGATCCCGAACGTGGTCTATACCTTTCCTGAGCTCGCCGCGGTAGGCCGGAGCGAGCAGGAGCTTGCCGAGGACGGTGTGAGGTACCGCAGTGGACGCTTTGCGTTTTCCGCGAACGGTCGCGCGCTCGCAATGGGGGCAACCGGAGGATGGGTTAAGATTTTGGCCGAGGAGAACACCGATCGTGTACTCGGCGCGCAGATAATCGGTCCGGGCGCATCGGATTTGATCAGTGAGGTCGTGACGGTGATGGAGTTCGGAGGTTCGGCGGAGGATATCGCGAGAACCTGCCACGCACACCCAACTTTGAGCGAGGCGGTCCGGGAGGCGGCGCTCAGCGTCGACGGACGCGCGATTCACAGTACATAGCACCAGGGAGGACGTCGAAGATGTCGAACGTCGAGTATTCAAAAGGTCTCGAGGGCGTGATCGCCGCCGAGAGCCGGATCTGCAAGGTCGACGGTGAAAACGGAAAGCTTTACTACGAAGGCTACAGCATCAGCGACCTCGTAGAGCACTGCAGCTTCGAGGAGGTCACGTACCTGCTTCTGTACGGCGAACTCCCGAACGAGCGTGAGTTCTCCTCGTTTCAGTCGCATATGCGCGCCTCGCGCGAGATCAGCGAGCCGATCCGCCGCATGATTCAGGAGTTCCCGAACGAAAATCATCCGATGGAGCTGTTGCAGTCGGTGGTGGCGTATCT
>PUOW01000109.1 GCA_003552185.1 Spirochaetaceae bacterium | reverse complement strand
TCCACCCCCTGCACTGCCTATTGGTGGGAATTCCATCCCCCGCCTTGTAAACATAATCTCAGCTTCCGTCTTTCCTCGCTTTTCCTGGAAGTGCACTTTCAGCTGGTATGGATCATCAAATACAGATTCCATAGCAAGTGACACTTGTTCGGCAAGATGGTATTCAAGTTTTTTCTGTGTTTCCAGCCCTACATGCTTCACAATTTCAAGTGCCCTTTCATGCCGGAGTAATTGTCTGTTTTGCTTGCGCACAACATCATGTAGTTCGTTAATGGTTTGTTGTAATTGCGCTCGCTGCCCTTTTCTATGCTCTAACTGATTTCTGATACTACGAACAGACATGGTTATTCATCTCCTTGCTCGAGTATTTTCTCAGCCTGTTCAATTTTATCTTTGATGTCTCCTTCGATAGTAGTTAGTCGTTGTTCCATCTCTGCAAGCATTTTTTCAGCCGCTTCGACTGTTTCAACCGAGTAGTTTTGCTTCAATTGTTTCTGCACACTCTTTAACTCTCCTTGTAGTTCAGATCGCCTGGAGCGTTCACGTTCAATCCGCTCTTTTAGGTCGAGCAGTTTCTGTGCTATTCTTTTCTCATTTCCAGATGTTCCCATATCAACTCCTTTACCAATTTCGGTGTCTTGTTTGTCTGGAAAAACTCTTCCAGATTGTGCTTGAATGATAAACCATGCTCCCATTGCGTGTCCATATGTTGAATATACGCTGCTATACGAGCGTCACGATCTTTGACAATATCAAGATGCTCTGTGCTGTGTACTCCTTCCTGTATTGGGTAATAGACAGGTCTAACGGTGTTTGTTTTAGCGTAGTATAAATAGCAACGTGGCTTATAGTCCATAGTGTCCGCTGTCATCCGCATCATGCTTCCTGGATTTACCAAGATGGTTTTTTCATATGATTCAGTAAACGCCGTGTGGTTGTCCCCGCATATGATCAGATCGAAATGACGGAACAATCTCCTGAGTACCGATTGTGCCATATATCCAGGAGCGTTAGGAAAAGGAGGTTGTAGACCAGACCATACGAACTCATGCATCAGTAGTACATTCCGTCGTCCATGCTGTCCTTTCCGCTCCTGATACTGTGCTCTGAGTTCGAACAGTCCGTTTGGGTATCCGTATATGTGAAACTGATCAAACTTTGCTTCAGGTGTGTTTGGTTCGTGTAGCACATCAATATCATGCCGTGTTTCTTCCAGCAAATGCAGTGCACTTTTGTCGTACTTTTCTAAACTGTGTTCAGGAAGATCATGGTTACCTGGAATAGTAACCATGGAAGGTAGGTGCTCATATGCAAGTGCGGATAACCATGGAGGAGCCTTCCAATGATCAAACAGATCACCGCCATCCAGTACAATACAACTATACTGCTCTTGTAATTGTTTCACGAATTGCAACTTTTTAAGTTGTGCTTGCAGATAGTCATCAGTACGTGAGACTGGCACTCTCGTGGTTAGATGCATATCCGCGGTTATGATTGCATCAGGTTTACTCGTTGGTTTGTTCCGTTTCATTTTGGCTTCCTTTTTTTCGTGTTGCAACCTGATCTTTGATGTACGTATGCAGACCGTCTTCAAAACCCGTTACATCACCAACCTCCTGCGTTCCGTTGTCATGATATCTTTTCAATTGCCAGATAAGTAGGTTGATATAGTGCATAGTATCATGATCGATCCACACGTCTTTGTGACTTTTGAACAAATACTTTCCGTTACGTATTTTGACTTTCCCGACGATGTCATGCTTCCTATCTACAACGATGTAATCTTTTGCCACTTTCTTGATGATTGCTTTTTTCTGTCCCATGGACGTGCTCCTTCCGGAATCTATTTGCTGTCTTTTTCCATGTCTTGCATTGATCGCAGTATTACGCCTTGCATATTGTCCATTGCTGATTCAATACCCAAAGCCAATAGAAATCCCAGATGTTGCGTACTGTATGTTTCCAGTGCAATCTCGACAAGTTCTGTTTTACGAAGGCCGACTGTATCGGAATCAATATCAACGGAGGAGGACATTGCCCGTTCCATAATGGAAAAAGTTTCGTTTGCAAACGTTTCCGCATCGGCCCCCATTGCGTCTTGGAAACACTCCTTTTCATGATCAATACTGAGCGGTACCAAAATAGTGCTTTTCTTTGTCATAATACTTACTCTCCTTTTTTCATTACATTCCCGCAAAGCGGGCATTGTTCAGGTGCTGATTCTTCATACTCACTTTCCAGGTCAATTAGGTCCGAATCAACACCATCCATTTTTTCACTGAGTTCCTTGACTCGATCAACCAACTCTTTCAATGCAGTATACCCATTGCGTACATCACGCAAGAAAGATTGTGATTGCTCAGCCTGTTTCACAATAGGATATACTTGCTCTGCACCATTTGTCTTTCTTATTCCTCCCTGAATACTTGCCAAGTCAGCAATAGTTTGTTGCAATTGTATATATATATTATACTGGGACTGGTACGTTTCATTTAGAGAACGAGCTTCATCAACCAATGATCCTGCACGGTGTACGTACTCAGAAGCTTTCAGCTTGCGCATAAGTTGCCGTGAGTGCGTTATTAGATCAGAAATGTATTTGATGTTATTTTGTACTTGTTCCTTTGCCTGTAGCGCGTTTTCAGCGTTTTGCACAATCTGCTCTAGGTCTTCCAAGTAAGTATACTTCGCCAAACGTGTTTCATGCTTTGCTAGTTGCTCCTTGTTGTAGTTCATCTCTCTGTTGATTCGCTGATAGCTTTTCTTCAGTCCTCCAATCGTTCGATCTATGTCATCAATGGAAGCTGCTCGGTTCAACATCTGCGCAACCTCACCCGGGGATGATGACAGAAGAAACGGTGGATCCATTTGAGACTGTACATTACATGGATCAATGTTTAAGGCTTCAAACACTTCTGAGGGTGTCTCAGACCCAAATGCCGCAAGCTCAGTGCCATTTACTACGTATGCGTTGTACTTATCAGTCCTAATACGAGAAACCTCGCTGTGGGAACTTGTGCGCAGTGTGACCTTTGTTTCTCCTCCCCATTCAGAACGGAATGAGTCACCCAGGGGTCTATTAGATAACACCCAATTGATAGCCCGGAAGACGGCTGACTTGCCTGCATCGGACTCCCCGATAATCACGTTGGTTCCAGATACCATTTCAATTATTGTGTGCTTATGGCTCTGGAAATTCGAGATTTCAACGGATTGTATCATCACCATTCTCCTTCAACAATTCAAAGAACCGTTCAGCATCCATGATCACTATCGGATTTTGTCTGCTTTTCTTTACTACCAACAACCAATCCATTCCTGGTTCTTGATTACGTTTAGCTTGTTCAATCCAAGCGGGAATACTCCAAGACTCCTGACATTTACATTCAACGGAGAATGGGAAACGCTTGCGAACATCCCCCACCAATCGTACGTCAGTGCCGTTTTGGGCTCCTTCCCTGGAAGCAATCGCTTCATCCTTACCCCAAGGAACCCCTAACAATTCCGATATTTTTTCGCAGGTCCATTGCTGCAGGTTTCGGCCTTTTGCTTTCGCGGAACTGATGGATATACGTTTTTTCTTTTTCATACATCACCTTTATATAGGATACTGCACAGTAGAATGCTAGTATCATCATGATTAAGAGCGCGGCACCCAGTACAATTACTAGTGTTCTTACAAAGTTCATCCCTCTGCCTCCTTCACATCCAACTTTCGGCTTCTGCACGTGTCAGAAAAAAGTGAATACCTGTCGACCACTCTTCCCATCGCTCTGTGTCAAAGTCCTCCACTTCTACAGTCTCCCCTTTTCGATAAACGAATTCATTATCATGGCTAGATATTCCTACTTCT
>PUOW01000395.1 GCA_003552185.1 Spirochaetaceae bacterium | reverse complement strand
GCGCGCAACGGTTTCACGATCGGCGTTGCGCAGGCGCTGGCGATTCTGCCCGGCATTAGCCGTTCGGGTTCCACCATCTCGGCCGGGCTCTGGATGGGTGTCAATCGGGACGAACTCGCGCGCTTTTCGTTTCTCATGGTTTTGCCGATCCTCGCGGGGGCAATGCTCCTCGAGACGATCGAGGTGATGCAGATCGGCGAGCCGATCGAGACCGGAAACCTGTTGGTGGGTTTCTTTACCTCGTTCGTGACCGGCTACTTTGCCCTCGGCTCGCTGATCGCGCTGTTCAAGCGCGAGAAGATGCATTACTTCGCGTACTACTGCTGGGCAGTCGGCGGCGGAACGCTCGTCTACTTCCTTGGTGTAACCTAGCCGACACTCCGACGCTGCGCTACCGCGCGGCCGGTCGTCTTAGGGGGGATCGAGGGTATCGGGGGGCTTCAAGCGTACGATGGTGGCGCCCCAGCCTCCCTGAGGAGCGGTCGCGAGTTCGAAGCTCTCGACGATCTCGAGGCGCTCGAGCGTATGGTGCACCGTGCGCGCGAGCACGCCCTTGCCTTTGCCGTGCACCACGCGTACCTCGAGTATGCCCTTCTCGAGGCAGGCCTGAAGGTAGTCCTCTACAAGGGGTTTGGCCTCGCGCGGTTGAAACAGATGGAGATCGAGTTCTCCGTTAATGGGGTATTCCACCGGTTCCATCGTTTAGTACCGTAATTCAAGCACGCAACCCGGTCGCGGTCAAGTCGCTGTCAAGAACGGGTATCGGCGCGAGCTCCGGCGCGCGATGCGGGCCCGGAGCGAGCTTCGCCGTGCGCTTCGCCGTGCGCGTTGTCGTGCGCTTCGGCTTCGGGGTTCGACTCGGGTGAGGGAAGGCGGAGCATGCTCAATGCAATTCCACCGAGCAGCGGTAACACGCCGAGCGCAATCATCAAGGTTTGGAACCCTTCGGCCGTACCGCCGAGCGCGTCGAGAAACGCACCCGAAAGGAACGGGCCGAGGGCGCCGAACCCAATCCCGGCCGTCACAAAAAAGCCGAACACCACGCCGCGGTTGCGTTCGGTGGTCGAGTCGGCGACGATTGCTTCGATCGACGGAATGGTTGCCGCCTGTCCCACACCCATCAATAGATAAATCGGAATCAGTGCAAGCGGCCCGGCCGCCGCGGTTGCCGCGATCGCGAGGCCGTAGAACACCAGCGCCGCACTCGCAAGACGCTTCCGGCCGATCGCGTCCGAGAGCACCCCCACGAGCGGCTTCACGAAGATACCCGGCAGGTACAGCAGAAACAAGAAGAACCCGGTTCGGGTGCTGTCGGCCAACACAACCGTAAGGAAGAAGTCCGAGATATCGAGGACGCTCCACATCGCGATCTCACGTAAACATGCGATCGCTACCACCGCGGCGAGCACAAGCCTGCCGAGCGGCGCAGTCTTGCCGGTGGAGCGTGGCGCTCGGCTTCGAGCGCGCTCGCTCGTAGCGCGTGGAATCGGGGGTATGAGGCGCCACGCAAGCGCGCCGACGAGCACACCCGCGCCGCCGAATACCAGCGCGATCTGCTGCCAGCCGAGCCCTGCTACGTTCGAAAGGATGCCGGTGGCGAGCGGTGCGCACGCAAACCCCACCGCGGCACCCATTCCGGTTACTCCGAGGACCATGCCTTTGCGCGCCGGATAAAGGCGCGTAATCAACACGTTGGCGATCGGGTGGTACACGCTGCCGCCGAGAGCGGCGAGCGCCCACAACCCGTGCATCAGCACGATCTGCTCCGCCCCCACCGCCGCGAATGCGGCAATTGCGGCTCCGTTCAGGATCATCCCGAGCGCCAAGGTTGCTCGCGCCGAGACTCGGTTCGTCAAGACGCCGAACAGCAGGTTGCCGGCGGCGTAGACCGCGAGGTAGGTTGTCTTCATCGCGGTAATCGCGGAGATACTGTCGACCGAAAAGAATCGGCGCATCTGATCGTTTAAGGGGCTGAGAAAGATGCTGTAGCCGTGAATCATACCGTGGAGAACGGTTACCGCGATCACCGCCGCGGTTGCTGCCGCCGGCGTGATCGTGGACGCGATTCCGTGATCCGGATCGCGGCCCGCCTCGAGAAGGCCGGGGTCGGCGGCGGTGTGATCGTTTGCGCGGTACGGCATCGGCGTGATTGTAGAGTGTCGTTCGGTTACCTGCAAGCGCTCCTGCCGTGCCGTGCCGCCCAGCCGGCCGTGCCGCCCCCGTGATCCACGGAGCGCGTGATCGACGGAGCGTGCGGCGCATCGATCCACACTCCACCACGCGCTCGCGCTTGCCGTGATCGCAGCGGTGCGGTAGCTTATAGACCAAGAGGTGAACGATGAAAAGCAACGTGAGGTCCGCCGGGCACCGCCGAGGACTGTGTTCGGGCACGGTGCTTTTGGTGGCGGTCTTCTTGCTGCATCTGGCGGCAGCAAGTGCGGTCGCGGCGGGCCGGCCCAAACCGGAGGGCGAGGTCGCACGCGGAGAAGCTGAAAAGCTTGAGGAGCTCGACCGGCGAGAACGAGACGATCAGGCGCCGGATTCTACAGCTGAACGCCGGCGATCGGACGACCGGCCGAAGGTTGCCCTTGTACTCGGGGGCGGGGGCGCCTGGGGCGCCGCGCATATCGGAGTGCTCGAGGTTCTCGAGGAGAACGATATCGCGGTCGATATGATCGCCGGCACGAGCGCCGGTGCGGTGGCGGCCGCGTTCTACCTCGACGGGTATGACACCGAGGGGCTGAGCAGGCAGCTTTCCGAGTTGAGTTTTCTCGAGGTGCTGCGGCCTTCGTTCGGGGGACTTGGTTTCTTTCGGATCGATCCTGTCGAGGAATACTTCACAGAGCGTCTTGACGCAACCCAGATCGAGGATCTACCGGTGCCGCTTGCGATAACCGCCACCGATGTCGACAGTGGCGAAGCGGTGACCTTCACCGAAGGTCCGCTCGCGAAACTGCTCGCGGCGAGCGCTGCGGTTCCGGTGGTGTTCGACCCGATGGAGTACGACGGCGCGATGCTGGCCGACGGTGGGGTTGTCGACAACGTTCCGGTGTTCGCTGCGAAGGAGCTGGGGGCCGACAAAGTAATTGCGGTGAACGTCGGGGGAAGTTTCAGCTTCGAGGAGCGTCCCGAAAACCGCATACAGTACGCAAACCGAATCTACAACATAATGCGCAAGGCGCTCTACGCCGATTACGAGGTGGATGTGTATATCAACCCCGACCTAACAGGCATCAGCGGAACCGATTTCGACGAGCACGCCGAGATCACCGCACGCGGCCGTGAGGCCGCAGAAGCGGCGCTCAGCAAGCTGAAAGAGCTACGCGAATAGAATCGCGCGAGCCGTCGAGCCGCGTGCCTGCTTTGCGCCAATCGGCGTGAAGCCAATCGGCGTGAAGCTAATCGGCGTGGAACAGCTGCTGCTCGATTCTCGTCGTTGCGGCGCGTACCAGTGTTGCGTGCGGTTCGAGTTCGGCCTCGGTGAGCCGCACGCTCGGCACCGAGATACTCAACGCGGCGGGCCCGGCGTTACCGGGAGCGTGAATCGGGGCGGCGACGCAGCGGATACCGAGCTCGTGTTCCTCGTTGTCGACGGCGTAGCCGAGCTGGCGAATGCGCTCGAGTTCGGTCCGCAGCTCGCTTTGCGAGGTAATCGTGGTTTCGGTAAAACGGGTTAAGGGATGCTGCTCAATGATACGCTCTCGAACGCGCGGCGGCGAAAACGCCAGCAGGCATTTCCCGAGTCCGGTGCAATGCAGCGGCGCGGTGTTGCCGATCCGCGACATCATCGAGACACGTAAGGCCTGCGTGCTCTCGATCTTGTGCAGGTATACGAGTTTGTCGTCCTCAAGAATCGCGAGGTGCACGGTCTCTTCGGTCTCATGCGCGAGCTGCTCCATAATGAGGTTGGCCTCGCGCCACAGCTCGATGCGCTGCACCACAGCCGACCCCAGCTCAAAAAGCTTGAGCGTTGTGCGGTAGCGCTCGGTTTCGCTGTCGCGATGGACGTACTTCAACTCGCACAAGCTGTTGAGAAAGCGGTAGGTAGTACTCTTGTGCATGCCGAGTTGCTGTGAAAGTTCGGTTACCCCGGCCTCGGGTAGATGCGCCAAGGCCTCGAGTAGTTGCATGGTCTTGATTACCGACCTTGATGCTTCGTTTGAACTCGACACCGGTTCAGCTCTCCTCACCATGACCGTAGCACGGCCTTGGGGGGTTCGGCAACAAAAATGAAACGGCGTTTTAATTTTGTTGACGGCGGTTCGTGCGGGTGCTACACTCACAGATACGGAGGGCGCCGCTATCGGCAGCCCCAGAGAAGGGAGTGAACGTGCAGACCGATACGCTTCATGCCTTCAAGCGACGTCTTGCCTCTGGACCGGTATACGGGCCGTTCAGCAAAGCAACCGATCCGGCCTTCGTCGAGGCGGCCGGGTACGCAGGGTTCGATTTCATCATACTCGATCTCGAGCACGGGCCTGCCGGCACACAGGCCCTCCAAAATCTCATTCGCGGTGCCGAGGTTGCCGGTGTTGTGCCGATTGTGCGCGTCAAGGAAGCGCCCCGCACGCTGATCGGCGAGGTGCTCGATATCGGCGCCGCCGGCGTTCAAGTACCTCAAATCTCTACCGCGGACGAGGCGCGGGCTGCGGTTGCGGCGGCTAAGTTTGGGGCCGGCAGTGGTCGCGGTGTGTGCCGCTTCGTACGTGCGGCCCGATACGCAACGACACCGGGCTCGGAGTACCTCGAGCGCGCCAACGAGGCGCTCGTTGTCCTGCAGTTGGAAGGGCGTCGGGCTCTGGACAACCTCGAGAGCATCATCTCGGTATCGGGAATCGATGTTGTGTTCATTGGTCCGTACGACCTTTCGCAGTCTCTCGGCCACCCCGGGGAGGTGGAGCACCCAGAGGTCGTGCAGGCGATCGAGAAGATCGTCCGAAGCTGTCAGGCACGGGGCGTTACCGTCGGTACCTTCGTGGATACCCCGGAATCGGCCGAGCGGGGGCTCGCGGCCGGGATACGGTACCTCTCGTACTCGGTTGATCTCGGCATCTTCACCGAAGCGTGTCGAAACCTCCTCAGCATGTTGCACGCGGCCGGCAACAAGAGCGCCGGCAACAAGAGCGCCGGCAATGCGTCACCGAGTTCGCTCAACGCTTCGCCGAACTAAGGAGTTGGGTCGCGGGTGGTATACCCGTAACTGAACAAAAAACAGGAGGGTGAGTATGATGAAGAGAGTGGCGCTTGCCGCGGCAATCGCGGCCTTGTTTTTGGCGGTTGCCGGGATCGCGTGGGCCGGTGGAGCTGCGGAGGAAGAACCGTATCCGGATCGCACCGTCACGGTAGTGGTTCCGTGGGCAGCAGGCGGCGGTACCGACCGTGTTGCACGGTTCTGGGCCGACGAGTTTCAACGAGAGCTCGATAATCCGTTCGTGGTAGAGAACCGCACCGGTGGAAGCGGCGCCGTCGGGCATTCAGCCGGTGCGCGTGCCGCTGCAGACGGCTACACCATCACGATGGTTACGTTTGAGCTCGCGACGCTCGAGAGCATGGGCCTCGCGGAGATCACCTATGCCGACTACGAGTATCTCTTTCAAATGAACGAGGATGCAGCGAGCGTCATCGTTCGAGCGGACGCGCCGTGGCAAACGCTCGACGAATTGCTCGACGACATCCGCGAGAATCCCGGTGAGATCACGTTTTCCGGTACGGCGGTGGGCGGCGTCTGGGACTTGGCACGAGTGGGTATGCTGCTCGAGGCCGGCATAGACCCCGACGACACCACCTGGATTCCGTCGGAAGGAGCGGCCCCGGCGATTACCGATCTGCTCGGCGGGCACGTCGACGTGATCACCAACAGCCTTCCGGAGGCGCAGTCGCAACTCGAGGCGGGCGATCTTCGCGCGCTTGCAGTGATGTCCGACGACCGCAACCCCACCTTCCCGGAGGTGCCTACGCTGAAAGAGCTCGGAATCGATTGGAGCGGTGGTACCTGGCGCGGTTTCGCGGTTCCGGTTGGAACGCCCGACGAGGTCAAGCAGGTCTTGATCGAGGCGGGAGAGCGTATCGCAAACTCGGAACGCTTCGAGGAGTTTATGAGCGATGCCGGGTTCGGCATTCGCGTACGCCTCGGCGACGAGTACACACAGTTCGTTGAGGACGAGCATTACACCTGGCGCACGATCATTGAAGAAGTGGGCTTCTAGCGCGGTAGAGCCTACAAGACACGTCCGGCGGCCGTCCCGTGCACAGCGTGCGTAGCGCTGCGCGGTGCGGCGCCGTGACGTGAGAGCTCAACGAAATGATGAAGTAGAGACGGGGTCTATGAGTAACAGCGATTCCAACGGCGGCCGCGCCGGACATGACCCGTCGTACGGCCACGACCGGTCGTACGGTTTGAGTCTGCCGGTGCTTCTTACCGCTCTCGGAATCTCAACGTTGTATCTGGCGGCGCAGCTTCCGGAGTTTGTGCAGCGTGGGCAGCAGCTGCCCGGCCCGCGCTACTTCCCAACGATCCTCGGCGTGTTTTTTTGCATTGCCGGGGTGGTCGAACTGGTTCGCTATATCCGCCATAAACGGCACGCTCGTGCCGCCGGCCGGTTACCGGCGGATCCGTTTTTCGTACGGTTAAAGAGCGTGACCGGCGACTGGGGCGCACACAGCGTCGCGATCATTCTGGGGTCGCTCGCGGTCTTTGTGCCGGTGGTGCAGGTTCTCGGTTTCGTGCTCGGCGGCACGTTGTTCTCAACGGTGTTGATGCTCCGACTTAAGGCGCGTTGGTACAACGCGATCATCCTATCGCTCGTGGTGGTTTTGGTGATTGCGGTAGTGTTCGGCAGACTCTTTCGTGTCCCGTTACCCGCCGGCATTTTGGGGATCCGCTTGTAGCAGGAGGCGGTCGGCGGAATGGATGTCTTCATCGAGTTACTGCATCCCACCATCTTGGTTCCGTGGATTCTCGCGATGCTGTTCGGGATCTTCGCCGGAGCTACGCCGGGTCTAACCGCTACGATGGCGACGGCGCTGATCGTACCGATCAGCTACTACATGCCGCCGGTTGCGGGTCTCGCGATGATTATCGGCGCAACCTTTACCGCGATCTTTGCCGGCGACATTCCGGCGACATTTCTGCGTATTCCCGGGACTCCGGCCTCGAGCGCCGCGATACTCGACGGGTTTGAGCTCAACCGGCAGGGCAAGGGCGGGTTCGCGCTCACGCTCGACCTCCTGTGCTCGAGCATCGGAGGCCTGATCGGCGTTACGGTGCTCATCCTGGTGGCACCGCCGCTTGCGCGCATCGCGTTGCGCTTCAGTAGCGCGGAGTACTTCTGGCTCGGCTTGTTCGGCCTCAGCATGAGTGCGGTGGTGAGCAAGGGCAACACCTTTCGCGGTATCATAGCTGCGGCGTTCGGCTTGCTCGTCTCGACGGTGGGAATGGACGTTACCACAGGGCATCCCCGCTTCACGTTCGGGCAGGTGGAACTCCTCAGCGGTGTGGGGTTCATCCCGGCTATGATCGGGTTGTTTGGGCTGTCTGAGGTTCTCAAGCTCGCGAGCGATAAGAGCATTCTGAACGCTCCCTCGATTACCGAGACCGCTAAGATCTCTTTGTTCGGCGCGCTACCGACGGTCTGGAAGCACAAGCTTATCGTGGTGCGGTCGGCGCTCATCGGAACCTTTACCGGGTCGCTCCCGGGGGCGGGGGCCGATATCGCGGCCTGGATGTCTTACGGCGTTGCAAAAAAGACCTCGCGCAATCCGGAAAAGTTCGGAACCGGATCCGAGGAAGGCGTAATTGCCCCCACAAGCGCCAACAACGCCGGCCTTGCCGGAGCCTGGATACCGGCGCTGGTGTTCGGGATCCCCGGCGATGCGGTTACCGCAATCGTGGTCGGAGCAATGCTGATGTACGGCTTGCGGCCTGGACCGTTGATCTTTGAGCAAAGTCGCGAGATTGTCGACAGCATCTTCGTGATCGCGGTGGTGACGCAGTTCCTCCTGATCGGAGCCGGTTTGATCGGAATCAAGGCCTTCAGCCGCATTCTTCGACTCCCGCGTAACGCGGTGATGGTGATCGTGTTGATGTTCTCGGTGGTGGGCTCGTTTGCGCTCGAGAACAGCTTCTTCGATGTCTACATCATGATCGCGTTCGGAGTGATCGGGTTCTATATGGAGAAGAAAGACGTTCCGCTGCCTCCGCTCATTCTGGGATTAATTCTCGGGCCGATGGTAGAACGCAACCTGCGCGTAGGGCTGGTGCGGACGCAGGGCGATTTTCTCCCGTTTTTGACTCGGCCGATCAGCGCGTTGCTGGCGGCCGCGTTGTTCATCACGCTGTTCGGCGGTCCTATCTGGAGCTTCGTTCGCGAGCGTCTGCGCAGGCGGTAACCGGCGTAACCCGCGCGGCCCGCGCAGGTGGTAACTCGCGTAGCCCGCGTCGGCTCGCAGCCCCCGCGCCTCCGCATGTGTCGTCCAACTGCGTTTCCCGTGAGCGCGCCGCGCAATCGCCTTGACCGGCGGCCGAATAAATCTATACACTTCCTTCACAAATTCTTGACCTGTTCTGGGTCAAAGACCCGTTGTGGGTCAAAAGGAGGGTGTAATGAGTACGACGAAACGCGTTGCGTTGGGAGTACTGGCGGCGGGTGCCTTGGCTCTGGTAATGGCCGGGTGCGCTCCCGAGGAAGAGGCGGTGGTGCGCGACACGCTCACGATCGCGATCGGGGCCGAGCCCGAGTCGCTCGATCCGGTACAGATGACCTCGGCTCCGGCCGCGACCGTGGGCGAACACGCGGTAGAGCGTCTGATCTACATGGAAGAGGACGGCGAGCTAACCCCGATGCTGGCAACCTCGTGGGACAGTAACGAGGACGGCACCGAGTGGACCTTTCAGCTGCGCGAAGGCGTTCAGTTCCACGACGGCGAGCCGTTCAACGCCGAGGCGGTTAAGGTAAACCTCGATCGCTTTCTCGATCCGGAGGTAGGCGCGGTATACGCGTTTCTGCTCGGCAGCGTGCAGGACGTAGAGGTGGTCGGCGAGTACGAGCTGCGCTTACATCTCGAAGAACCCTTCGCCCCGATTCTTTCGCACCTGTCGCACAGTTTCATCGGCATGATCAGCCCGGCGCAGATCGAGGACAGCTATTTCGACGACGTCGGGAGTCCTGTCGGAACCGGACCCTACGAGATGGTGAGCTGGGATCGTGGTGATCGCGTCGAGATGACGATCAACGACAACTACTGGGGCGACACGCCGCAGATCGAGAACCTGCGCTTCACCTTCATCTCGGAAGATTCGGCGCGCATCGTGGCGCTTGAAACCGGCGAGGCCGACGCCATTATGGCGGTGCCGCCCACAGATGCAGTTCGCCTCGAGGGTAACGACGATATAGAGGTTACCTATCAAACCAGCGTGCGTCAGATCTATGTCGGGTTCAACGTGAATCACGAGCCGTTCGACAACAAGACCGTGCGCCAGGCGCTGAACTACGCGGTCGACAAGGAGATCATCGTCGACAGCATCTTCGAGGGCAATGCCTTTGTCGCCGATGCGCCGATTGTGGACGCGGTGTTTGGGCATACCTCGGTCGGCCCGTACGAGTACAACCCCGACCGCGCTCGCGAGATGCTCGCCGAGGCCGGCTACGCCGACGGATTCGATGTCACTTTGTATCATCCCACCGGTCGCTATCCGCAGGACTCCACCGTGGCCGAGATCGTACAGGATCAGCTCGCCGATGTGGGAGTGAACCTCACCCTCGAGACGATGGAGTGGTCGAGCTACCTCGATTATCTCTATCTCCCGGAAGAGGAGTCGGACTACCGCATGTACCTGCTCGGCTGGGGAACGGTTACGCTCGACGCCGACTACGGGCTGTTTGCGCTGTTTCACGGCGACCAAGGTGCTCCGGCCGGTAACAATATCTCGTACTATCGCAACGACGAGGTCGACGTTCTGCTGTCGGAGGCTCGGGTAAACACCGAGCCGGCCGCTCGTGAGGCCCTCTATGCCGACGCGATCGAGCTCATTTGGGACGACGCATCGTGGCTGTTTCTGTATAACGAGGGACAGATCAACGCCTCACACCGCTCGGTTGAAGGCCTAATTCACCACCCACTTGAGAACCTCAGTGCGTGGGATGCGTACTTCGTAGATTAAAACCGCTCGCGTTTAACGACCGACCGGCACCAGCGCTCATGATCTCATGGGCGTCCGGTGCCGGTTTTGTCCGTAGAGGAGGGGCTGCGTGTATCAATATATTGCGCGCCGATTGTTTCTCACGATCCCTGTGGTGTTGGGGGTCTCGATCATCGTGTTTGCGATCATTCGGATGATTCCCGGCGATCCTGCACGGGCCATGGCCGGGCCGCAAGCCTCGCCTCAGTACATCGAGAGCGTGCGTGCGCGCTACGGGCTCGACGAGCCGATCGCGGTGCAGTACATGACCTTTATGCGTCGTGCGGTGCAGGGAGATTTCGGGATCTCGGTGTTCAGCCGCAGGCCGGTGATCACCGAGATAGCGGAACGCTTTCCCCGTACCTTGCTGCTTGCAAGCGTCTCGCTCGTTATCGCTACCGCGGTAGGGGTGCCGGCCGGGATCATCTCGGCCACCAAACGCAACTCGGTCTTCGACAACGTCAGTATGGTCATAGCGCTGATCGGAGTGGCGGCCCCGGTGTTTTGGCTCGCGTTGATGCTGCAGCTGCTGTTCGCGGTTCAGTTGGGGTGGTTTCCCTCCACCGGCATCGGAACACCGGCTCACCTGGTGCTCCCGGCGGTTACGCTCGGCGCGGCAAGCGCAGGGCTGTTCGCGCGTATCACGCGCTCGAGTATGCTCGAGGTGTTACGCGAGGACTACGTGACTACCGCGAGAGCGAAGGGGCTTACCGAAAACGTTGTGGTGTACAAGCACGCGCTCAAGAGCGCCATGATTCCGGTTGTGACGGTGATGGGCCTGCAGTTCGGTATACTCCTTGGCGGCGCGGTTCTCACCGAGACGGTGTTTGCGTGGCCCGGCATCGGGCGGCTCCTGGTCGACTCCATCCTCCGTCGCGACTACCCGGTGGTGCAGGCAACCGTGATGATGCTCGCGTTCTTGTTCGTGCTCATCAATCTGGTGGTCGATATACTGTACGCGTTCCTCGATCCGCGCATACAGTACCAGGGTGGAGGCGGCGAGTAATGGAGCGCAATGAGTATCGCACCGGCGGCGCGATCGCGACGAGCGCGCCTGAGCGTAAACGAGCGCAACTCGCGCATTGGTTTCGAAACAGCGAGTGGAGTCAGGTGTTCCGTCACCTGCTGCGTAACCGGGGAGCGGTGGTCGGACTTGTAATCATCGGAACCTTTGTTATAGCGGCAGTGTTCGCGCCGTATCTCGCTACGCACAACCCGCTAGAAACATCCTTGACGACGCGTCTTATGGGACCGGGCGCCGAGCATTGGTTAGGCTCGGATGAACTCGGGAGAGACCTCTTCAGCCGGATGCTGTACGGCGGGCGGATATCGCTGAATATCGGCATTATCTCGGTCTTGATCGGAGCGGCGATCGGGGTACCGGTAGGTGCGATCAGCGGATACTACGGCGGCAAGCTCGATATCATCACGCAGCGGTTCATCGATATCATGATCGCGTTTCCCGGTATTCTTCTCGCGATTGTCGTGGTTGCGGTACTCGGCGTGGGCGTGCAGAACGTCATGATCGCGGTCGGCATCGCGAGTGTTCCGGTCTACGCGCGTTTGGTGCGCGGCTCGGTGCTGTCGGTGAAGGAGCAAAGCTACGTCAAGGCGGCGAAGGCGGCCGGGATCTCGGATGCGGCAATCATCTTTCGTCATGTGCTCCCGAACTGTCTCGCTCCGATCATCGTGCAGAGCACCTTTCAGATCGCGACCGCGATTCTCTGGGCCGCCGGCTTGAGCTTTCTGGGACTCGGAGCGCAGGCACCGATGCCGGAGTGGGGGCGCATTCTGAGTCAGGGACGCGGTTATATGCGCACCGCGGCTCATCTTACGACCTTTCCCGGGATCGCGATCTTGCTCATGGTTTTGGGCTTCAATCTACTGGGTGACGGTTTGCGCGATGCGCTTGATCCCAAGTCGCGCGGACGCTGAGCTCGCTCTTCGAAAGGAATGATATGAGTACGATACTGGATATCCGTGACCTGCGGATGAGCTTCTATACCGAGGCCGGCGCGGTGAAGGCCGTAGACGGAGTGAGCTTCGGAATCGAGGCGGGCAAGGTTGTGGGGGTGGTCGGCGAGAGCGGCTGCGGCAAGACCGCGCTCTCGCTTACGATTCTCCAGCTGCTGCCGACACCGCCCGCGAAGGTAGACGGCGGCGAGATACTGTTCAACGGTCGCAATCTCCTGGAGCTCGGCGGCTCCGAGATTCGAAAAATTCGTGGAAACGAGATCGCTATGGTGTTCCAAGAGCCGATGACGAGTCTCAATCCGGTGTTCACGATCGGCGATCAGTTGACCGAGGCAATCCGGCTGCACCAAGGCGTAACCCAGAGCGAGGCGCGCAACCGCGGAATCGAGATGCTGCGCATGGTGGGCATCCCGCGTGCCGACGAAGTGATCGACGAGTATCCCCACCGCTTCTCAGGCGGCATGCGCCAGCGCGCGATGATCGCGATGGCGCTGAGTTGTAATCCGAAGCTCTTGATCGCCGATGAGCCCACCACGGCGCTCGATGTCACGATACAGGCGCAGATACTCGAGCTGATGCTCGAGCTCAAGCATCGGATCAACACCGCGATCATGTTCATTACGCACGACTTGAGCGTGATCGCCGAGATGGCCGACCGCGTCGTGGTGATGTATGCCGGAAAGATCGTGGAGCAAGGCGATGTCGTCACGATTTTTCACGACCCGCAGCATCCTTACACGCGTGGCCTGATCGGTTCGCGGCCGAGTATCGAGGCCGAGCAAGAACGGCTTGCGTTTATTCCGGGAAACGTGCCGAGCCCGCTTGAGTTGCCGCCGGGCTGTCCGTTTCACCCGCGCTGCCGGCACGCGATGCAGATCTGTGCGCGAGAGATGCCGCCGGAGCGCGAGTTTCAACCCGGGCACAAGGCGAGGTGTTGGTTGCACGAGGGGCGAAGCGCCCCGGATGCTGAGCCGCTCGTTGCCGATGAAACTCAGCACGCGGAGGTGCAATCGTGAGCAGCGTAGCGAGTTCGAGCGCGGCACCTGGTGTAGAGCACGGGCCGGACGACGCCCGCGGGCCGGTGCTCGAGGTGCGAAACCTCAAGAAGTACTTCCCGATCAAGACCGGCGTTCTCAGCCGCGTTACCGGCTACGTGAAAGCGGTGGACGATGTCAGTTTCGAGATCTACCCGGGTGAGACCTTCGCGTTGGTGGGGGAGAGCGGTTGCGGCAAGAGCACCACCGGACAGGTGCTGCTGCGCTTGCTTCAGGCCACCGACGGAACGGTGCTGTTTCGAGGCGAGGATGTGTTCGCGGCCGGCGGCGAGCGGATGCGACGACTTCGCAAGCAGATGCAGATCGTGTTTCAAGACCCCTACAGCGCGCTCAACCCGCGCATGACGGTGGGGGCCGCGATACGCGAGATTCTCCGGGTGCATGACCTCGCGCACGGCCGGGAGGCGTACGAGAAGGCCCAAGAGGTGCTGGTACGATGCGGTCTCGAGGCCTCCCACGCGGGGCGCTACCCGCACGAGTTCTCCGGTGGTCAGCGGCAGCGCGTCGTGATCGCGCGAGCGCTCGCACTCGAGCCGAGCTTCATCGTGGCCGATGAACCGATCTCGGCTCTGGACGTCAGCATTCAGAGTCAGATTATAAATCTGCTCGAGGATCTGCAAGGCGAGTTCGGTTTGACGTATCTCTTCATCAGTCACGACCTCAGCGTCGTGAAGCACATGGCCGACCGCGTCGGGGTGATGTACCTCGGAAAGCTCGTTGAGGTCGCCGAGAAACACGAGTTTTATCAGGAGGCTCTGCATCCCTACAGCCAGGCGTTGCTCTCGGCGGTGCCGGTGAGCGACCCGCTTGTCAAAAAGAAGCGCATTATACTTACCGGAGACGTGCCGAGCCCGGCGAACCCGCCGCCGGGCTGTCCGTTTCACCCGCGTTGTCCGCACGCGATGGAGGTCTGCAGTCGTGTAGTACCGCGCTTGCGCGTGACCGAGACCGGGCGATACGCGGCGTGCCACCTCGTGCATCCGCCGGAGTGAACGCTCAGGCCTGGCGGCCTACACGCTGAAGCGAACGTTGATGATGTCGCCGTCCTGTACGATGTAGCTCTTGCCTTCGACGCGAAAGCGTCCGGCGGCCTTTATCGCCTTTTCCGACCCGTGCTCGATTATATCGTCGTATGTGAACACCTCGGCGCGAATGAACCCCCGCGCGAGATCGGAGTGAATGGCGCCGGCGGCATCGACCGCGGTCTCACCCTTGCGAATGGTCCAGGCGCGCACTTCGTCGGCGCCGACCGTGAAAAAGCTGATGTAACCGAGGGTGTGATACGCGAAGGTGGTGAGCCGGCTTTGGGCCGACTCGGTGATACCGAACTCCTCCATGAAGGCCTCGCGTTCTGCGGGATCTTCGAGGCGACTGAGCTCCATCTCGAAGTTGCCCGCGAACTCCACAACCGGACAGCGCTCCGAGATCGCCTCGGCCGGCCCGCCGGGGGCGGCGTAGGCCTCCTCGCTCGAGTTGAGGATAACGAACACCGGCTTCGCAGTAAGAAACTGGAAGCCGCTTAAGAGTTTGCGCTCGTCCGGGTTCAGCGCAAGGTCCCTCACAGGCCCCCCGTTGCCGAGATGCTCAACCACACGCTCGATAAGCTTCTGCTCGGCTTGTAGCGTCGGCGTCTTCTTGCCGCGCTGCAGGTCGGCCTGTATGCGCTCTAAACGGCGTTCGGCCACGATCTGGTCGGCGAGCAGAAGCTCGGTCGTGATAGTCTCGAGATCCGCTATCGGTTGCGGCGCGCCGTGCGTTTGGTCGATCACCTCGTCGTTGAAGTTACGGACCACGATCGAGAGCGCGTCGGCGCTCTTGATCATCTGCATTGCCTCTCCCGAGAACACACCCTGATCGGCGGCGCCCGCGCTGACGCCGACGAAATCCACGAACTCGATCGTGGCGTGCACCGTTCGCTTGGGGCGGTAGAGCTCGGAAAGCTTCATCACGCGCTCGTCGAGCACATCGACGACCGCGACATTGGGTTCCGCCTTTTGCGAGACGTACTCCGATATCTCTGCCGAGCGCCCGGTGAGCGTGTTGAAAATTGTTGTTTTGCCCGACTTCTCGAGACCAATAAGACCGATGTTCATGATGTACCGAATATTGCACGATCGCGCAGTGTTTCGCAATCGGCGCTCTCCGGGCGCGCCGAACGCTTCAGGTCCCTCCGGCGCCGTCCTTCAGCCTTCGGCCGTCTATCCTCAGAGGCGCTTCGCGCGGTAGCGCTCGAGGGCCCAGAGCGTGTACTTGCGCACGCGACGGTCAGGGTCGGACTCGAGCTTCGTGAGAATCTCAGCTCCGGACTCGGTGTCGAGCTTCTCGAGCGCGCGAGTGACGCGCACACGCACCTCGGGGTCAGGATCACGGGCGGCCATCACGATTCCACGGAAGGCCGAGAGCGTTGCAATCGCGGCGAGGCTTTCGGCCGCTGCGCGCCTTTCGGCCGGGTCGCGATGCGCGAGCCGGCGTATCGTGGTCTCAACGTAACCGGTTTCCTCGAGGATCTCGGTTATCAGCGGGCGCAGCGAACTGATATCGGCCTCAAGCAGCTCGATCATCGCGCGCTCACCGTCGGATCCCATCGCGCGGAACACGCGCATCAGTTTGTCGCGCAGGCGTGGCTCGGCGTCCTTGAGGTGCTCCACAAGCTCGGTGATCTGCTTCGTGCTGCGCTTCTCGGCGAGGCCGTGAACCAGGTCCTCATCGTACTCGTCGCTCTGCTCGAGAAGCTCAACGAGAACCGCGATGGAACGTTTCTGCTCCGAGCGTCCAAGGCCCGTAATCGCGGCGCGCTTAACATCCTCAACCTCGGCGGGGTCGGTCAGTACCTCACGGACCTTATCCACCGAAGCGGCGCTGCCGCCGGCACCAAGCGCGTGAGCCGCTTCTACGCGAACGCGCTCAACCGGGTCGCGCAGTCGGTCCTGCGCCTGGTTGAAGGATTTTGCATCGCCGAGTTCGAGTAGCGCCCAGATCGCGGCGATCCGCACCTCCGGATCCGCGTCGTGCACCGATTCGCGAACCGGCTTCAGAAAAGACTTGTCCCCTAAGGCCGGTGTCAGCGAGATCACCGCCGCACGCGTCTCGGCATCGTACCCTTCGATGTAGCGGTGCACGCGCCGTGAGACATCGGCAGCGTCGGCTGCCGCCATGATCCCGGCCAGCTCGCGTATCTCGGCGGTCGCGAGCCCGGCGAGGCTTTCGAGCACGT
>PUOW01000037.1 GCA_003552185.1 Spirochaetaceae bacterium | reverse complement strand
GTCTCGCGCCGAAAGCGCCGATAATGCCAACACAGTGCGGGGCATTTCCTAGAGGCCCAACGTTGAGCGGACGGCGGAAAGCCCGTCGGTGCCGTCGAGTGCCATAACCCCATCGAGCCAGACCTCGAGGATCTCGGGGTTCTCGAGTAGCCAGTCGTGGCCTGCGTCGCGGGCGTCGGCGCCGGCGTCCATCGCCGACATGATCTCGTTTTCCATCTCCACGGTGAACCGCAGGTTCTCGAGGAACCGACCGACGTTTACGCATTCGTCGGTGTAGCCGGCGCGGACGTTGGTGTGAACGGTGGCGGCGCCGTAATCGGGGCCGAAGTAGTCGTCGCCGCCCGAGAGATACTCGATCTCGAACTCGGCGTTCATGGGGTGCGGCGCCCAACCGAGAAACACAATCCATTCCTCGTTTCGGGTGAAACTGTTGACCTCGCCGAGCATCCCGGCTTCGCTCGACTCCACAAGCTCGAACTCCGAGAGACCGAAGGCGTCGTCGTCGATCATGTCCTGAATGAGCTCGTTACCGTCGTTTCCGGCCTCGATGCCGTAGATGCGCCCGTCGAACTCGTCTTTGTAATCGATTAAGTCGGCGAAATCCTGAACGCCCGCTTCGTACACATAGCGAGGGACCGCGAGGGTGTACTTCGCGCCTTCGAGGTTCGTTTGCACCGAGTCTACGGTGCCGCGTTCCTCGATGTAGGCGTCCGAGATCGTCGCCATCGACGGCATCCAGTTTCCGAGGAAGACATCGGCATCGCCCGATTCCAAAGCCTGGTACGCGATTGGAACCGAAACGACTTCCGAGGTGGTCTCGTAACCGAGCGCCTCGAGTACCAAGCGGGTTGTGGCGGTTGTTGCCTCGATGTCCATCCAGTTTACCTCAACGAAGCGTATCGTCCGGCATTCCGGATCGATCTGTACCTCGTCCTCGGCAGCGCCGCCGGCGAACGCCACAGATGAAGCGAACACAAGCAGCGCCGCGACAGCGGTGAATGCAACTAGTCTCTGTCTTTTCATGATAAATCCTCCCTTTTGGATTCAGCAGAAATGCTCACGAAATCGGCACGTAATCATCGGCTACGAAGATCATTGGTGCTCCCAAATTTTGTTTCGTGATCGAATTAAAAGAGTACCCTGCTTGGGACGAAAATGCAATCGGATTATCGGAATTTCTGAGTGAAGGTGTCAAATCCGGCGACAAATCGGGCTCGGAACAGGGCAAATGCGAAATCGGCCCTGTTTGGTCCCGGAAAGATCGCGAGCAGGTGTCGATCTGCGAAGAACAGAATTTATTTATGTATAGAACACGAAGCATTTGACCCCATAAAAGAAACCGGGTACACTCTCGGAACATTTCTCGCCCGCCGTTTCGATAGGCGTCGATAGGCGTGCAAAGCCGGCGAGGGAGGGCAGCTTCAGAAAACGTGGCCATCGAGTCATATCATAAACTGATTATCAAGTCAGAAGGAGAGTAACTATGGATTTGAAGTATCTCAAGGGCCGTGCGGCCATCGTGACCGGGGGAGCTTCCGGTATGGGACGTGCAATGGCGCTTGCGTTTGCCGAGCACGGGGCGGATGTTGCGATCGGCTCGCTGCTCTCGAAAAGCAGCTCGCAAAAGGCCGAAGGCGAGCTTGTGAACCGTCCGGGCGAGGAAGAGCTCGAGCGAACGCGCAAAGAGATCGAGGCGTTCGGTGTGAAGGCCGTCGCGGTTGAACTCGATGTCTGCGACCTCGAGTCGGTGAGAAATTTCTACAAAACAGCCGTCGAGGCGTTCGGTAAAGTTGATATTCTCGCGAACGCTGCGGGTATCACTGCCGAGCATCCCACCAGCGGGCATAGCGACGCGCTTTGGAACAAGGTGATGGATGTGAACATGAACGGCGTGTTCCGCATGACTCGCGAGGTTTTGCCGGGCATGATCGAACGCGGCTGGGGACGCATCATCAGCATCGCCTCCACCGCGGCATCGGTCGGCGCTCCGTACTCGCCGGCGTACTGCGCCTCTAAGGCGGCGGTGTGCGGCTTTACGCGCGCGGTGGCGCAGGAAGGCGCCGAGGCGCTCGTCACCGCGAATACCATCAGCCCGGGCTGGGTAGAGACCACCTTCGGTACCGAGTGGCTTTCCGATGTGGCCGAGAAGCAAATGAACAAAAAGGGCGAGGAGCTCATCGCCGAGGAAAAGGCCAACAACCCGCAGAAGCGCATGATTCAGCCGGTTGAGATCGGCGCGCTGGCGGCCTACCTCTGCCGTGACGAAGCGGTCGGTGTTACCGGACAGGACATCACGGTTTCGGCCGGGTCGGTCTGGTAAGCAGTCGAGTACGCAGAAGGAGAACTAGCTATGGATCTGCAAAAGCGTGGTAAAATGTACATCGACGGCGTCTGGGTAGAGGCCGAGTCGGGCGCAACGCGCACGATCATCTACCCGTACGATCAACGCGAGATCGCGACCGTCACCGAAGGCGACCGTGAAGACGCGCGCAAGGCGATCGCCGCGGCACGCCGCGCGTTCGACAGCGGGCCGTGGCGTGAAGTCACCGCCGCCGAACGCGGCAAAATGGTAGAGGAGCTCGCACGCTTGGTAGAGCGCGACAAAGAAGAGCTGGCACGCCTCGAGAGTCTCGACACCGCCAAGACCTTTGAAGAAAGCAAGGTCGATATGGACGACATCGCCGGCATCTTTCGTTACTTCGCGGGCCTCGCCGACAAAGACAACGGCGAGATGATCGCCTCGCCCATTCCTAGTACCGTCAGCCGAGTGGTGCGCGAGCCGGTAGGAGTCTGCGGACAGATATCGCCCTGGAACTACCCGTTGCTTCAGGCATCCTGGAAGATGGCGCCGGCCCTCGCGGCCGGAAACACCATCGTGATGAAGCCGAGCGAAGGGACACCGCTCACCACCATAAAGATCACCGAACTCGCCGAAGAGGTGGGGTTCCCGCCGGGAGTGGTGAATCTGGTGCTCGGCCCCGGACCCACGGTTGGGAACGAGCTCGCGGTAAATCACGATGTCGATCTTATCTCGTTCACCGGGGGCATCGCCACCGGGCAGCACATCATGCAGGCGGCGGCCGGCAACATGAAGCGCGTTGCGTTCGAGCTTGGGGGCAAGAACCCCAACATTGTGTTTGCCGATGCCGATTTTGAGCTCGCGGTGGACTACGCGCTGAACGCGGTATTCTTTCACGCCGGGCAGGTTTGCTCGGCCGGAGCTCGCCTACTGGTGGAAGACTCAATTCACGACAAGCTCGTGGAAGAGGTCAAGAAGCGGGCGGCCAAGATCAAGCTCGGCGAGGCGTTCGATCCGAGCACCGAGTGCGGGCCGCTCATCTCGGAGGAGCATCGCGCTAAGGTAGAGCACTACGTGGAGCTCGCCAAGAAAGAGGGCGCGACGCTGGTGCTCGGCGGCAAACGGCCTGACGCCCCGGAGCTGCAGAACGGCTTTTTCTACGAGCCGACGATCTTCACCGACTGTACCAACGATATGCGCATCGTGCAGGAGGAGCACTTCGGTCCGGTGCTCACCATTGAGCGCTTCAAGAGCGAGGAGCAAGCCGTGGAGTGGGCCAACAGCACGATCTACGGGCTCTCGGGTGCGGTCTGGAGCAAGGATCAGAACAAGGCCGAACGCGTGGCGGCGGCGTTGCGCATGGGCACGGTCTGGATCAACGACTTCAATATCTACTTTGCGCAGGCGCCGTGGGGCGGCTATAAACAGTCCGGTATCGGACGTGAGCTCGGCAAGCTCGGGCTCGAGGAGTACACCGAGGTCAAGCACATCTATCAGAACATCGCAACCGAGCCGCTGAACTGGTTCGGCGCGAGTTAAGAATACTGCACGGCCGCGAAACGGTCGGCCGCGAAAAACTCGGCCGC
>PUOW01000163.1 GCA_003552185.1 Spirochaetaceae bacterium | reverse complement strand
GATCTCACCGCCAGAAAGAACCATGCGGCCGAACGGACCGGCTTCGGTCTGCTCGGGCACTGGGACGAGATAGAGGTTGCCGAGGCGCTGCGAGCGCTCGAGCGAAGCGGACTGGTGCACACCTCGCGCCGAGGCCTATACCGCGGACGCCTGCGGCTTACTCGGCTCGGAAAGCGTACCCTACGCGCGCTTCGACAAAACGCCCCGCGCCGTTTGGGTTTCTCACCGACGCGGTAGCCGCGACCACCGAGGAGGTTGGTCACCGCCATGGAAGTACAGAAGCATCCGCACGACGAGTTCTTTCGCCGCTATTTCGGACACCCTGAGCTCTTGGCGAGTTTGCTCGAGTTCTCGCTGCCGCATGATCTCACCGCTACGCTCGACCTATCGACGCTTGAGATCGAGCACGGCACACATATCGACGAACATCTGCGCGAGCACTTCTCAGACCTTGCGGCCACGGTCGCTCTCGCAGGCGGAGCGGATCCGGAAGAGACGTCCACACCGGTCCAAGGTCCGGAGCATGTTCCGGCAACCGACCGTGCCGCGAAATGCGACGCGAGAGTCTACATCCTCGTCGAGCACAAGTCGTACAAGGACCCCTGGGCGCTGCTTCAGCTCCTTCGCTATATGGTTCAGGTCTGGAGCGAGCAGCGCAAAGCGCAGCCGGCCGAGCCGCTTGTTCCGATCATCCCGCTGTTGGTCTATCACGGCGCATCGCGAAGCGTGGGGACGAGTTTCGCCGAACTCTTCCGACCGGATCTCCCTAAACTCCTCTACGCCTATCTCCCGGGGTTTACCGCGGAGCTTCTAAACCTTACCGCTTTATCGGATGCTGAGATTCCGCAAGCTCCTGCACCGCTCTCGGCAGCAATCTGGGCTATGAAGTACGCGCGAACCGAGACCGAGAAAACTCTAGCCGCGCTGGACCGTCTTGCCGCAACCGTCGGCAACGCATTGGTTGAGCACGAAGGGTTTGATATACTGAAGCTGTATATTGTGCAGGCCTCGCCGTACGAGCCGAGCGAGTTTATCGATATGGTGAACCGCGTGCTGCAGACGGCGACGCTGAAGGAGGAAGCCGTGGGTACCGCCGAGAAGCTCATAGAGCAAGGCAAACGAGAAGGCTTTCAAGAGGGGGCCGCCCGCGGACGGCGGGAAGGCAAGCGAGAGGGCTTTCAAGAGGGGGCCGCCCGCGGACGGCGGGAAGGCTCGCGCGAAGCTCGGTTGGAGATGGCGGACCGCATGCTGAAGCGCGGGTTCGATCCGGCCGAAGCTGCCGAGCTCACCGGGCTCAGTGAAGCCGAGCTGCGTGAGCTTCAGGATCCGAAACAATCGTAGTCACTCCGCCCCGGAAGCCGATCAGCCGATGAGCCAACGACCGATCGTAGCCCGAGTGCGACTGTTTTGCTATGCTGCGCACCGAGGAGCGATCACACCATGTCTACCGAATCGTTTTATATCGGCAGTTACACCGTCGTCGACGACTGGATTCCGAACGCAACCGGCGCGGGCATCACGACACTCGAGCTCGAGCTCCAAAGCGGGAGACTCAGCCGAGGGGATTCGGCGGCCGAGGTTCCCAATCCTTCGTATCTTACCGTGACTCCCGGCGGCAAGCTCTTGTACGCCTGCTCGGAGCTCTTTTATGAGGACGGCACGGTCTGGGCCTTTGCAGTAGAACCCGACGGAAGCCTTCGCACCGTTTCGAAGCGCAGTTCCCTGGGGCGCGCCACCTGCCACGTGGCGCTCGACGCCGAGCGCGGCCGGGTGCTTGCAAGCTCTTACCTCGACGGCCGTGTAGCCGGCTATGCCTCCGCGGAGGGCCTGCTCGGCGAAGAGCCGGAGATCCTTGAGTACGAAGGAACCGGGCCGAACCGAAGCCGTCAAGAGAGCTCACACCCGCATCAGGTGGTGTTTCGAGGCGGCGCCTACTTCGTTCCGGACCTCGGAGCCGACCGCATCTGGGTGCACAGCGCCGATGACCTCGGCCGCGCGCCGCGCGAGTTTATCGAGACTCCGGCAGGCTACGGGCCGCGTCACGTGGTGTTTCACCCGAAGCTCTCGGTGCTCTACGTGGTCTGCGAGCTCACACCACGTGTGCTCGTCTATGAGTACCGGCAGGCCGACGGCACCTGGCGCGCGGCCGGCGATCACGCCTGCGAGCGTGCCGAGGGCGCCGGCAAGGCCGCGCCGGCGGCCGTTAAGCTGCATCCCTCCGGAAGGTCGCTCACGGTCTCGAACCGCTTCTCAGACAGTTTGCAACAATTTGGCGTTGACCCTCAAACCGGCGGCCTCACCGAGGGGCTAAACGTCCCTCTGCAGGGCCGTACCCCGCGCGACTTCGGGTTCTCGGCCGACGGCAGCCGGCTCATCGCACTCTGCCAGGACAGCAACGAGGCGTTCAGCTACCCTGTGGATGCCGCTACCGGCGTGCCGGCTGAAGAGCCTACCGATCGCGTCGAGATCGGGACGCCGGTCTGCATTGTACCAACCGGGCGGTGAAGGAGCGCACCATGGAGATCAACTCGGTAATCGCGGCGCGTTCGAGCGTGCGGTCGTATACCGCCGAGCCGGTGGAGACTCATGCTATTACTTCCTGCCTCGAGGCCGCGCGTCTTGCCCCGTCGGCCTGTAACGCGCAACCGTGGCATTTCGTGGTGGTAACCGCCCCCGAAACGCGCGACGAGCTCGCCCGCTTGAGCCTGGCCCCAGGCGGGGTGATGAACCGCTTTGTAGCCGAGGCGCCGGTGATCGTTGCGGTAGTAGCCGAGCGGCCGAACATCACCTCGCAGATCGGTGCCGCGCTCAAGAACAAGCCGTTTTACCTGATCGACATCGGCATTGCGGCCGAGCATTTCTGCCTGCAGGCTGCCGAGCTCGGCCTCGGCACCTGCATGATCGGCTGGTTCGCAGAGCGCAAAGTACGGCGGCTCCTTGATATCCCGCGCGGGCGCCGAACGGTGTTGTTGATCACGCTCGGCCGGCCGGCCGACGGCGCCGCGAGCCGAAAAGCGCCCGCTGCCGAGCGGCCGGACGCTTTCCCTCCGACGACGCTCGCTGCACCGCGGCCCAAGCAACGCAAACCTCTCGCCACAATCGCAAGTAGCGGACGCTATGGGCAGCCTTGGGTCGAGAGCGTGCGGTGATTGCGGTTTAGGGCGGCCTCCGCTACGCTTGGAGCCGTTATGGTTGTTGAGATTCTCGTAGTGTCGGTTGGGATTGCCGCAGTGGTGGTGGGCATTGTGGGATGCGTGCTGCCGATTGTGCCGGGGCCGGTACTGGCGTTTGCGCCGCTGCCGCTGGTTCTGTTGGTCGGCGGTGGCGAGGTAATCTCGCCGGTGCTGGTCGGCGTTATGGCCGCGGCCGCGCTCGGAGCCACAGTCACCGATCAAATATTGCCGATCACCGCTTCCCGTAAGGCCGGAGCCGGGCGGCCGGGCGTCATCGGGAGCATTCTCGGGATGCTGGTCGGGATCGTGTTCTTCCCGCCGTTCGGGCTGATCGTCGGTGCGTTTCTCGGCGCGCTAGCCGGAGAGCTCGTGTTTCACCGCGAGAACGAACAGCCGCTCCGCGCCGCGCTCGGGGTTCTGCGCGGCACCCTTCTCGCAGCGCTCGTGAAGCTTGCCGTCTCGGGCGTAAGCGGGTTCTTTTTTGCTCGCGCGGCGTTCCGGATGCTGTGGGGATAGCCGCTCGGTACCGATGGTGAGAGCGCGGTTGCAGCGCGCGTTTCTGCCGGCGGTTGGGGTGCTCGGCGCGTCCGGTCTTGCTATGCTGGTATTCGTACGCAGCCCCTGGCTGATGCTGATCGGGTTCTTTGCGTTCGGCTTTGCGTTCGTGTCGCTGCAGTCGACCTTGATCATGGCGGCGCAGATGCGGCTCCCGCAGCTGCGCGGCACCGCGATGTCGCTCGCGTC
>PUOW01000235.1 GCA_003552185.1 Spirochaetaceae bacterium | reverse complement strand
CCTCGAATACCACCGCGGCGTTCTGCTGCTGATCTTCCTCGTAAGTGATATCTTCTATAAAGTCATAGTAGATCTCGCCTTCCTCCATGTCCTGGAAGTAGTGGCCGGTCATCAACGCCGCGGCAATATGCTCGGTGGTACCCTGGTAGTTGATTTCAAGCCGGGCGTGCTGATCGCCGCCAACGCGGGTACCTTCGGCAAAACCATCTTCGTGGACATCAAGTTCAATCTGCCCGGTCCGCACCCCGATGTCATCATCTCCCCCGAACAGGGGATCGACGAAGTAGCCGAGGAGGTTTAATTCCTCCCCATTGACAGCATCCTGCTCGAAGCGGTACTGCATGGAGCTGCCCCGGTCTTCCTGCATAAAGGGGTTGCCGGTGATGGCGATGTGATCATCATAGTAATCTTCTTCCCCGTACTCTCCGTTCCCGGAGCGGGCAGCCACATTAATTACGAACTTATCACCTTCGACAAGCCTGGAGGTATCTATGTTTAAGCTGTCGAAGTGAATGACATGATCACCGTTTTCATCTGTGACCTGAAAATTTTCAGTTGAAGCATCAATATTCTCACAAGGCATTTTTATCTCCCAGGGGGCCCCGTCGCGATCGTAGGCCCACCCTTGAATATCAAAATTGTTTCCCCCCCGGTAAGTAAAAAGAAGCGAAGCATTGCTGTCTTCCTGCCGCCAGACGTGAATGTCGGTGAGGACCTCATCCCATTCCAGGGTATCATCATGGAAGAAGTAGGTGGTCTCGTTGCCGTAGTAGGCATGGGCGTAGTGTCTGAAGCCATTGCTATCGAAGCGCTGGCTGTAGATGAGGGCTTCTTCCTTGGTTTGTAAGACACCGAACTCGATATCGTGATTAACTACTTGAACATTATCAGCATATTCGCCACTGCCGAGGCGGACCAGTTGCGGGATAAGAATATCTTCATCGTCAAGTCTGCCTTCATCGAAAATGTAACGCCCGCTGCCGTAATCTTCTCCATTATCACCCCAGCCGTATTCAGAGTTGCCCTCATTATAATCCAGGAGCTTGGAATCAATGCGGACGTGATTATCACCACCTTCGGCATGGGTAAAAAGCATCCAGCTATCGCCCACGTCCAGTTCGTGAGTCTGTTCCTGGTTTTCGTAGTTATCGGGGATGAAAATCGAATCAAAGGGGATATTAGCATCTCCATTACTGATAAGCGGGTTGGTTCCACCATCATCTCCCCGCCACCAGGTATCAGTACTGTTTTCCTCGATGATACCTCCTTCCCTATCGATACCATGGTAATGGGTAACCACAGTGAGATTATCCCGGGCTTGCCAGGTTTCAGTATCAAAGGTATTATCAGGATCGGCCGCTTCATTAGCCTCGTGATTAATGCTAACTTCAGCACTGCCGAAAAGCTGATTTGTGCCGCCACCAGTAAAGACCAGCTCCAGGCGATCTTCGTGATCATGGGTATTTGTAACCTGAAACCTTCCGTAGTGACTTTCACCATCATAGCCAGGTTTTGTATTACTGTAGTCAGGTTCATCATTTTCAATCCATTCTACATCGATCCAATTTGCCAGATCGTCAACCTCACCATAAAGCTCTTCGATATTGTAAGAAGTTGTTAAAGAATTGCCTAAGTCCTTACCATAATGCCTGTATTGTCCTTCATGGCCCTTACTTCTGCCTATGGCATTTGCTATACCGAGTTCTTCTGCCGTACTGTCCTCTAAGTTATCGCTCAGGACAACCTTATACATTGTAGATTGGTTATCTATTTCAATTCTACCTTCACCATTAGTAGTTACAAATTCGAAGATATCTCCGGTGTTATCAACAAGTTCATCGTAATCAAGGGCGTCATTAAGCGCATCATTCAGGCGATTTCTTATATCATCCATCCTCATATTACCAACAGCAATTTCCTCAATATCAAATTTATGATAAACTCCATTAGTCGTCTTTTCACCCTCACGTTCAAGCGTATAATCTTTAATCTCCAATTCATCGGCAGTATCTTGATTATTGTCAGCGAAGGTTAGCTGATAGATGGAGTCATTTTCAAACTCAATCCTACGCAAATCTTCGTTTTCTTCGTGTTCTTCTACATTTGCTGTGAAACCTTCAATGCTAGCGCCGTTTTCCTCGTCATCAATGGCCTCTTTTATTTTACTGGCAATATCTTCAATATCACTGCCGCCAAGTTCTACGTTTATTAAATGTTCATGGAAAACACTTTCATCAGAATCCCAGTCATCACCACGCTCCAATTCAATCGCACCACTATCAAACCCGAGTTCCCCGGCAACAGCATCTGAACCGTTGAGCGTTAGCTTGTAAGATGATCCATTGGTAAAAGACAGGTTGCGCACTGTTCCATTTTCATTAGCCGCTTCAGCTTCAAAACCATCTATACTTGTATCATTAGAATTTATATTAATTCCAGACTTAATATCTTCAGCCAACTCTTTAATGGTCCTTCCAGCATCGTAGTCCACATTAAACCCATAATTGTGGAAAACTTTTTTTCCTTCATGGTTCTCACCAGGGTCTATAATTTCACCATTTATCCCCAGCTCGGTATGGACGGAGTTAGCATTACCGGTAAACTCGATTTTATAAGTACCCGAGTTATCGATATTAAGGCTACGCCTATTCTCACTATGAGTATCAGCCGAAACATTAATATTATAGTCGCCGCCAAAATCTATATCGCCTGCAATACCTACAATATTTTCCCCGCCAACTTGAAAGGTGTGTTCTTTCTTATAATCCAGCCATGTCGTATCATTTAAGTTTTGGTTCCCTTCAATTGTACCTCCAATCCCCAGGGTCACCGCTCCAGCGCCTGAAATTTCTATATCATCACTTGTGTTGTTGGTAACAGTAATTCTTTTTTTTCCATTACCATTAGTTTCAATTTCAAAGTCAACCTCTAAACCATCTATGTTATTAAGTTTATCTTTGGCTCCCTTTATATCCATACCGCCTATCTCAATAGTATGTTCTTCCTCATTCTCCCCATCCCCGACAATTATCTCCACTTCACTGTTTTCCGCAAAAATATAGGTGGTCTCTGCCACTATCTGTTCACCAGCTGCGGCCTGGTAGGTTGCGGTGACACCTAGACTACCGTCTTCACCACTAACATAAGTAGCCTTAATCCCGATTTCACTATCTTCCGCCGCCTTGTAGGTGAGATTCATGTTCATCTGGCTGTCTGCTACTGAGCGGTAGTAAGTCTGGGCCTGGATCTCTTCATTTAGCGTGTGCCGGTCCTGCCGATCACTTACATAAAAGTGAGTGTAGAGATTAATATCGTGATCATCTTTGGTAGTCACAGACATCTCGCTAACATCAGGCCCAATCTGATCATCCGTTGGGTTGATGTTAATATTTACATTCCCATCATAAATATCATTCCAGGCCACTTCAGTAGCAGCATCAATAGCCGATTCTCCAGCAGCAACATCCATGCTCACATCAATACCATCATAATTCGTGGGATTTACCCCGCGGATAATATCATCACTAAATCCTTCCTCATCCGGCACCCGAAAATCAGCAAAAGTAGCCATAAACGGTACCTCGGCTGCGGTTTCCACCCGGTATTCTCCGGCGGGCATGATATCTGGTGTAGTTGTCGTGGTTGCTCTCTCCAGGCCCAGGGCAGCTACGGTATCCTCTTCAGCATCTTCACCATCACTATCAAAAAAACTGATCCCCCCGAAAGGCTGGGCCCGGGTTTGCACCCGGTAGTCGCCTGCGGCCAGGCCGGTGCTGCTGAAAGCCTTTAAACCGGTGGTTTGTCCGCCGGTGGGGCGGGTGTTGATATCTTCTGCACCATAGCCGTTCATCAACCCCAGGATATGAGATTTTTTTGCCTGGGCTTCACCGACGATGGTTTCGATATCGAGGCTGTAGCGGCCTGCTTCGGCGCTGG
>PUOW01000450.1 GCA_003552185.1 Spirochaetaceae bacterium | reverse complement strand
CGGCGTATACCACCATCAACTCGTCTTTCAAAAGCGGCAGAGCCGGTTCCCACGAAGCGGCGTCCTTGGGGTTGATGGTGAACAACCCCGCCTGCGGATGGTGGTACGCGATCACGATCTGTAGAGCGTTCCAGTTGGAAACTCGCTCCACGATCTTCTCGACGTCCTCCACCGATTTGCGCAGATTGTACGCGCGAGTTGCGTACCCGAACTTGTCTACCAACAGCGCGTTCAGCGCGAGCGGCACCTGGAAGCGCTCGATCACGCCGTCCTCGAGCGCCTGATTGAGAACATCGGCGAGGTTGACCCCGCGCGTTATCTCATCCGCAAACTGATTCACGCGCTTGAAATGACGCAGAGCAGAGTTAAACCCTGCTCTACGCCCTAATACGTTCAATGCATTATTGTCCATAAGCGCCTTATAGCTCTTGCAGACCCTCGCTCGCTTGACTCGACGGGGTAACGTTTGCCTTACCCTTCACGCCGGCATCCGCTGCTTCTTGTGAGCCGGCCGATGCATGCGCGAACGGCGACTCGTCGGTATGCCCGGCTCCGCCGCCGAAGCTCATCCCGATATCGTCACGCACCGTAGACCGGCGACGCTTGAAGGAAGCAAACGCTGCGTCCTGGAAGCCTTTCGAAACCCCGTGCAGGAACTCGTTCAGTACGTTCGCCATGCCGTTGAGGGTGAACTTCTTCCGTTTGATGCTGGTGATATCGAGGTCGAGCAACAAGCCGCCTTGAATATGATACGGGTTGATGGCGTAGTCGAACGCCTCGAACTCACGAGAGAGGAAATCCAACCGTTCGTCGAGCAGCACGCGCGTGTGCGGGTTCTGAAACCCGAAGATCTTTCCGATACGCTCGCGCGTGCGCAGCAGCATCTTCTTGTAGAGGTCCTTCTCGTAGAGATAGGTGCGGTTGAGCTTCTCTACATCGGTCTCCTCAGCCTTTATACGGGTGATCTCGTTCCAGGTCTTCTCGATCTCTTCGTAGAGCGGCTCATTCGCTTCTTCTTTGATCTTGCGAAGCGTGCCGCGAACCTGGCGCGCGAGATCGTCGAAATCGTTGACCTTGAAACCCGATTTGCCGCGGGTGTAGACCGCTTCCGTGACGTCCCAGAGGTGCTGGATCTCGTTCTTGAAGGCCTCCATCTGCTGATCGTACGCCGCGCGTTCCTGGTTCAGCTGCCCTTCGTCGTAGAACTTCAGACGCATTTGATAGCGCTCGTCGGGCAGATGAGCGACATCAACATCCTCATACTCGCGAATGATGCACTCGCGGGCGTTCTTGAGGTTCTCGATGTACTGATACCCCATCTTGCTGGTATCGAGAATCGAGGTGAGCGAGTTGATCGCGGTGTTGAAGCCCCTGTTACGGATGTTCTCCATATCGATGAACTTCTTAAGGTTCTCACGAATATTCAGCGGGTCGAACTCCTCGGGCGGAATCTCGGCGCGCAGTCCCTCGATCTTCTCGATCAGGTGCTTCGCGAGGAAGGTGTAGCGTTTGGAGTTCTCGTCTTCGGTATCGTCGTCGGTGTACTCCGGAACGCGCTTCATCTTTTCAAACAGCAGTTCGGAGTCGCCGAGCTCTTCTTTACCCTCATCGACGAGCTCTTCCTGAAAGCGCTCAACCTCACGCTCGATCATGTTGGTAATCGTACGCGAGATCTGATCCTTGATAAGATACTCGACGGTGGCCTGATACTGGAAGATCGGGCTAATGAGCTCCGAGTCGAGGATGTTCACCGAGAGCTTGACATCGCTGACGGTCTTGGGTTTGTAGAGGTTGTCCTTGAACGCGCACTTCACGATTGAGTATGCGTTCTCGCCGCGGATAAACGCGCCGACGTCGGTCTTTTGCCGGAGCAGCGCGTTGGTGTCGTTCTCGAGATCGTTGAGCCCACGCTGGATGTGGCCCTGCAGATGGCCGTACATGTTGACGATCGATTTCTCGATCTCGCCGGTATTGAACTTATCGGCTCCGGCGATCTGGTCCAGCATCTCCGCGATTTCTTTGGGAGTATAGCGGGCAAGCGCCTTATTCTCCTCTTTATCTACGAAGTTGCGAACCTTTTTAACCATTTCATCTTCAGTGGTGACCATGAAACGGTTAAACATGTTCTGATAGTTCTGGTTGTAGTAGTTGTACAGCTTCTCTTTGAGGCCGCCCATGATGTCGAGCTGCTCGAGCACCTCGGCCGGGAGTTTGACCTCAATGTCTTGCAGGATGTTCTCGACTTCCTCGTTGATGAGCTGCTGATACTCTTGCTTCTGGTTGCGACCTTCTTGAGCAAGGCTGTTACGCGAACCAACCGCGGACGGTTTTCTGGGGTGAAATACATTTGGACTTCTGGGTAGATCCGACATATCAAACTCCTTCACCAAAAATTGGGGGTTATCCAAAAATCTGGAACAGATTATAGCACATCGGCACGCGAAAACAATAACAATAGACGCGAATCCGTTAAAGTGCCTCTCGGCACTCCGGTTCCTCCCGCGGCGCGTTCAAAGCGCTGCGCGGGTACGGCTCACCGCTTCACGGAAGTTCTCGCTGAAGGTCTCGTTCTCGAGTTCCGCCAACACGTTCTCGGTCTCTTCCGCGCTCACCTCCCCTTCTTGAAATCGCGCGAGCGTGTCGAAGTATAGCTGCGCTTCACGGTTCAGTCTCTCACGAATGAACCCCGCGCCGATACCCCACAGCGTATCGCCCGGGACCACCGTGACATCATTATCGTCAGGCAGGGTAAATCGATTACCCGGAAAGATCCAATCGGGGTCAGGACCAAGCTCGGCACCCTCCACGCCTTTCGGATCATCGAGCCGACGGTATCCGTTGTCGGCGGCGATGAGGTTTGCAACTCCCCATACATCGCGCACCGTGATCGCGATGCCGTCCGCACCGACCACCAGGTCCTGGGTTTCCTGGTCCAGCCCGAACTGCTCGAGCATCTCGCGTCGCTCGCCGAGCTGCTCCGGATCGAGCTCCACACCCGGCGCGGCCGGATCCGCAGCGTCCGGCTCCGGAGGCAGCTCTTCCGGTTCCGGCTCGGGCTCGGGCTCGGGTTCGGGCTCGGGTTCCGGTTCAGGCGCCGGTTCCGGTTCAGGCGGGGGCTCATCCACCGGCTCGTCTTCCACCGGCTCCTCCTCGAGCTCGGGGTCTTCGGGCTCCCGCGCCGGCGGCGTAGGCGAGGGATCCTCGGGGGTAGGTTCCTCGGGGGCGGCGGGTTCTTCGGGCGCACCGAACGCCTCGCTGAGGCGCTCGAGCGGTGCCGACAGTACTCCGCTGAACAGAAGCGCCGCGAACACCATGAGGATGATCGCGGCAGCCACCCCGACCGAGCGCCACGGGAATCCGCCGCCGCTGGTTCGGCGCGGTTGCACGCGCGGCGGTTGCTGCGGAATCGAGGTTCCGCTTCCGCTGCCGGCTCCCGCGGTCTTCGCGGCGGCTTTGCGTTCTTGCTCCGGCTCTTTCTCGGCCGCGTCGGCGCGCGTCTGCGTTCGGTCGGAGCCCGCGGCGGCGGCGCGTTCCTTGGGCGAGCGCTGTTCGGTTTCGCGCCGTTTCTCGCGTTCGGCTGCGGCGCGCTGCTGCAGCCGCTCGCGAGCCGTCAAGGGCCTTCCGGTTTCGGTGGTGTCGGGCTCCGGCTGCTGCGAGATGCGGTCCTGCACCTCGGTTGGAAGCGTTACAGCTTGTTCTTTGTCGAGCTCCCCGATGAGACGTTTCAAGCGACTGCGCTCACCGGCGAACGACTCGGAGTCGGGATCGCGTTGCTCTTGGATGCGACGTTCAACCTCGTGGGCACGCTGAAGCCCGGTTTTGGTAGCCGGAGACGGAGGCCGATACAGCAACAGCGGCGCGGCTCCCCCCAGGTAAACATCGCCTACAAGACCGGGCAGGTAGTCCTCTATGCGCTCCTCCGCCTCGGGGTTCAGCTCCGGGCGTTGTTCGAGCCGCTCGAGGACCTCGGCGTAGGTCTTTCGCTCCTGCGGCGATGCCTGCTCGTAGCGGTACTCGGCAAGCGCGCGCACGTTCTGAACCGCCGGCGCGAGCCGGCGCCGATCGGCCTCCGGCAGCTCTTCGCCGGCAGCGGCACGCCAGGCCTTGAGCGCCTCGCTTACCCGACCCGCGCCGCCCTTCGCACCGCCGGCGCCTTTGGCTCCGGCTTCCACTGTGAAGGCCGACCGCAGCTCCTCGAGCGCCACGATGCAAGCGAGCGCAGCCTCGCCCAGCCCCACGCCGAGGCCGTTGCTCCTCGAGGGCCAGTAATCGCGGACCATCTCGGCAAATTCCGGAGGCTCGGGATGCAGACGATACGGCACGCCGTCCAGCATGACGAGCGAGCGCCCACCCGGCAGCTGTAGCGCCTCGTTCGAGAGCGTGAGAATAAGCTGCGTCCCACGGCCGGAGCTGCGCTTATCGGGCCGCGCCTTCACGCGCCCTTCAACACCGTGGCACGCGAACTGAAGCCCAACGCCGCCGGGTTTGAGGTTCTTGGGGATACGCACCGAAAGCGCACCGAGCTCTAAAGGGCCGTGCTCGGCACGGTCGAGCACCGCTCCCACCGGGGAGTTTTCGTTCCCGTCGCTAAACAGGTCTACCAAGTTCCGAAGGTCGGCCGGAGAGGCCGTGAGAACGCGGATCTGAGTTCCCTTGCGAACCGCACGTTTGAACAACCGAACCAGTCCCTCGGTCGGCTCATCGGCAACCACCACGCTCAACTGATCGGGGTCGTGGCCACGTTCCGCAAGCTCGCGGAAGTACTCGCTCGAGAGGTCGAACGCCGCGAGATCTCCGCCGCCCGAAAGGTACAGCGACCCGTTCCGCAGCAACAGCGCCGGGACCTCGGAGCTCGATGCGTCGAAGCGCAGCGTGTTTCGAACAAACTGAGCTTTGATCGCGTCGGCCCTCTGCGGGTAGTGCTTATCGTGCTCCTCTCTCGTCTTGAGGTCGAACAGCTCGGTGCGGTCGAAGGTTACTTTGATGTTTTGATTCTCATAGAAATACACAAAACACCCGCTGTCCTCGAGCACATCGCCGGTGTATTGCTGGTAGCCTTTGGAGGGTATCTCGAGATGCTTGAGAAATCGTTTGAACCGCTCCACGGTCTTGGGATCGCCGATGTAGCGGAAGTCGGATGTATGAGCGAGATCAAGGTTTGCGGGCTCAACGATTGGGCTACCGGTGATACCGTCGGTTACGACAATTGAGTACACGAGCTCCTTGAGCTCTTTCGGGAACTCCGGTGTGTTGCCGATGCGCAGGAAGGGACGGTACTCGCTTCCGTCTTTTCCGAGGTACAGAATGTAGCACTCGGCGTCGATACGGAATACCCGTGCATTTGGTTGCGTCGTAAAGTCTTCCACGGACACCACCTTGTTTTATAATTCTATCGATTCATGCTACGCTCTACAAGTGAAAACACTGCAGGATGAAGGAATTAAGCGATGATTTTCTGCGAACAGGCCCGACGTAAGTTTATCCCGATCGCGAGCGGCAAAGGCGGCGTCGGGAAATCGATGCTCACCGCCAATCTCGGTATCCTGCTCGCAGCGTACGGCAAGCGCACCGTGGTGGTAGACCTCGACTTAGGTGGGTCCAATCTGCATACCTATCTCGGCCTCAAGAATACCCGGCTCGGCATCGGAAACTTCCTGCAAAGCAAAGATATAGGCTTCGAACGGATCCTGCAGGAAACCGAACACCCCAACCTTTGGTTCGTCCCCGGCGACGTTCTCGTGTCCGGTACCGCCGCGATTACTGCGGCGCAGCGGCGAGGCCTGATTCGCCGGCTCGAGAAGCTCGATGTCGATTTCGTGCTGCTCGACCTCGGTTCCGGCACGCACCACAACGTCATGGATTTCTTTCTCGCCTCGAACTGCGGTGTGCTCGTCACCAACCCGCAGTCGCCTTCGGTCCTCAATGCGTATGGATTCTTGAAGAACGCGGTGTTCCGGGAACTGCAACGGCGCTTCAGCAGCCACAAAAAAATCAGCGAGTACTTGAAATCGATACAGAACGACAGTCAACCGAACGCAACTCCCAAGCTCACCGAAATCGTGGAGCGCATCCGCAAGTTCGGCAAGTCGCACGGCGCCGTAGCCGAAGAGGTGGTGTCGGCGCTCAAACCGTTCGTAGTCGTCAACATGATACGGACGATCGAGGACTTCACGATCGTGAACGGCTTACGCGAGCTTACCGAGCGGAACTTGATGCTCGATCTCGGTTGCCTCGGTGCATTGTTTCACGATGAAGCGGTGGTGCTGTCGCTACGCGAGCAGAAACCGTTTATCGAAGCCGCCGAACAGAGCTTCACCGCGGCGCAGTTGAACCGCATCGCGCAGAAGCTGCTGCAATCCCCGCGCTTTCCGGAAATGCCGCTTAGTCTCGAGGAGTACGCCGATTCGTTCGAGCTCGCGCAGATCGAGACCGCAAACGATTTCGAGCGCCGCGGAGGCGAGCCGGTCTCTGAAACCGAACCCGGAAGCGGCGTCTCGATGCCGGAAGGCATTCAAGACAGCGATCTCGTTGCTCTGATCAGCGCCCAGAAGCAGGAGATAGAGGATCTCAAGACCACGATTCGGAACCTCACCCTCGGTGGCCAAGGTGCGCCCGGCGGCCAAACCGGCTTCGGCGGCCGGTGAGCCGGAGGCGAAGACCGCGAAACGGCCTCTCGCCCCCGAGGCTCGCCCGGAGGCCTGATGCTTCGTATTGGTAAGCTAATGGAAGATCAGGCTAATGGAAGATCAACCTAATAGAAGATCGTTCCCACCGGCCCGATCGGCAGGCCGAGCACAAACCAGATCACGAGCAGAACCGTCCAGCCGAGCAGGAACACGATTGAGTACGGGATCATCGTTGCGATCAAGGTTCCGATGCCGACGTTCTTGTCCCACTTCTGCGCGAACGCAATGATTATCGCGAAGTACGGCATCAGCGGCGTGATGATGTTGGTCACCGAGTCGCCGATGCGATACGCCATCTGCGCGAACTCCGGGCTGTAGCCGAGTTGCATCAGCATCGGAACGAACACCGGCGCCATGATCGCCCATTTCGCGGACGCACTGCCGATGAAGATATTCACGAAACCCGCGACGATGATGAACACAATAATCAGCGGGAGCCCGGTGAAATCGATTGCCTGCAGGAAATCGGCGCCGGCGACCGCCAGAATCGTGCCGAGGTTCGACCAACTGAAGTACGCAACAAACTGACCGGCCGCGAACGCGAGCGCAACGTAGCCTCCCATATCCGACATCGTGCTCGACATGAAGCGCGCTACGTCGTTGCTGCTCTTGATCGTGCCGGAGGCGTACCCATAGGTGAGGCCCGGGATGAAGAAAAACACCGCGATCAACGGAACCATCCCCGCCACAAACGGCGTCGCGGCACCGATGAGTTCGCCGTCCTCTCCTCGCAGAACCCCGGTTTCGGGCACCGTCATCAGAAGCACCAGCACCAAAAACGCCAGGAAGCCCGCCAGCGCAGCCCGCAGGACTCGGCGTTCCTCGGCGCTTAGCCCTTCAACGTCCTCACGATACTCACCCGTGTACTCGCCGAAGCGCGGCGCCACGATTCTCTCGGTTACCCAGGTGCCGAGAATGGTTACGAGAAAGGTGGAGGCGATCATGAAGTACAGGTTCACCGAGGGGTCTACGGTGTACTCCGGGTTCATGATCTGCGCAGCCTCCTGCGTCAGCCCCGCGAGCAACGGATCGAGCGACGACAGCACGAGGTTCGCGCTGAATCCGCCCGAAACGCCGGCAAACGCAGCCGCAAGACCAACCAGCGGATGCCGTCCTTTCGCGGCGAATACGATCGCGCCGAGCGGAACCAGCACAACGTAGCCGGCATCGCTCGCGACGTTCGACATGATACCCGCAAACACCACAACGGCGGTGATGTAGCGCTCCGGCGCCCCGAGCACCGTCTTCTTCAAGAGCGCCTTAATCAGGCCGCCTTTGTCGGCGACGCCCACACCAAGCATCGCAACCAACACCACGCCGAGCGGAGCAAAGCCGGTGAAGTTCGGCACGGCTTCGCCGAATATCCTTTGAATGCCGTCGCGAGAGAGCAGATTCACCGCTTCAATGGTTTCACCTGTCGCGGGGTGTTCGACCGTGACGCCGAACAGTGACACGACCCAAGACAGCACGAGGGTTGCCGCGGCAAGAATGAAGAAGAGAATGATGGGATGCGGCAAGCGGTTTCCGGTACGCTCGATGCGGTTAAGAATCCGGTCCGACACTCGGACTCGCCCGCCACCGGTTTCGGGGTGATTTGACATGAGAATCTCCGTGTATAGATAGAGGTTATCTTCGATGCGATGCGACGCATCGCAGTTCCAGGGCTACAGAGGTACTTTAGCAAATTTCGTGCCGCCCCGTTTAGCTCCAATACACCCAAAAAACCCGCCGATTGCAACGCAGCATCCCTGTAGCACCCTGCAGGGTTTTGCGCCGGGCGAAACGGTTTGCAGCACGTCTCTGCAGGGTGCTCGGGTTCTGAGAGCCTGCGCGAGAGTCCGCAGGGCGCGATCGCGCCGGTGCCGCCGGACCCGCAGAAACCTGAGAGGCGCAGCGGCCGATTCCATCGCCGTGCGGACTCCGATCCTTTGATCCCGCGACATGATCCCGCGACATGATCGCGCGACAAAAAACTTGACAGCAGCCGAGATTGCGGTGAGAATAAATCATGTTTTACGATAAGAACATTTGTTCACATAGTAAAACACGATTGAGTGGTTTTTCCGCTGTCAGCTTGACACAGACCACTGCTCACAGTACTCTAAAGCGCTCTACACGCATGCGTGCGGAGCAGGAAAGAACTCGAAAGTGCGTCAGCCAGAAATGGTTCGTTCCAGCCGGCAATCTCCCACACACGGGGCTTCACAGCCCGCCTACCGCACAAGCCCAAGCCTCGCACCGAAGCAATACGCGCGGACTTTCCTCGTACAGTACACTGGTTCGTCCCGCCGCGTGTCACGCTCCGGGAGCGTGCAACCGCGGGCGTACAACTGCCGGCCGGACAACACACCAGCAACAAGGAGGTGCACGAGCGAGAAGCGCGTATCACACCGGCTTAGCGCGAAAAGAGTGAAAGTGTGAAAACATGAACAGGTTTCGGTTTGAATTGCAACAAAATACCTTAAAGGGGGTGTTCTCATGAAGAACAAATGGTTGGTTTTATCGGTACTGCTTGCGTCTTTCGCTGCAGTGATGTTGATCGCCGGCTGTGCACCGGATGAAGAGCCGGAAGACGACGACGCGGTACTCGCCGAGACGATCGAGGCAAGCTTGGCGTCGGAAGAAATTGAAGGCGACTTCATGACGGTCTGGGCCGAGAACTTCGCCGAGCATATGTACGATTGGTCGGAGGGCATGTTCCAGCTCGACGTTTACCCGTACGGCTCGCTTGGCGATGCACGCGACATCAACGAGCTCGCACAGCTCGGCGTAGTGGAGTACGTGTTCTCGGACTTTGCCTGGAAGAGCGCGTTCGTCCCTGAGGCGTCGGTCTTCGGCCTACATTACATCTGGCCTGAAGAAAACATTGCCGAGGTCATGGAATGGGTTGTGCGCAACGGCGAGACCATGGAGATCCTCGAAGAGTCCTATCGCCGCGAGGGTCTGGTTCCGCTTTCGATCATGTACGAAGGCTGGCAGTGGATCACCTCGAACCACCCGATTAGCTCGGTCGAGGACATGCAGGGCTTCGACGTCCGCATCATGGCTTCCGACATGCTGAACGAGCAGTGGCGCGCGCTCGAGGCGTCTCCAACTCCGATGGCGTACGGTGAGGTCTACAGCGGTCTGCAGACCGGCTTGATCGACGGTCAGATCAATCCGCTGTTCGCGATCCGCAGCATGAACTTCTACGAAGTTCAGGATTACATGACGCAGATCTACGCCGAGCCGTTCGTCGGCATTCCTACCGTCAACATGGTGTTCTTCGACTCACTTCCCGCGGAGGTGCAGGAGCAGCATCGCGAGTGGTGGGCCGACGCGGTTGTACCGGCAGCAGAATGGATCGATGAACGCCACGAGGAGGACCTCGAGGCAATGCTCGAGAATCGTCCCGATATCGAGGTAAGCGAGCTCAGCGGCGACGATCTCGATCCGTTCCGTGAACGTGCAGAGCAGGCTCATGAGCGCTTCTTCGAGATCGGCGGCCCGAACGCCGAGGCGATCTACAACGCGCTCGTAAACGACATCGAGCAGGCGAAGGCCGATCTCGGCTTGAACTAGCCGCACTCGAAGCTGGACGGTTCTACGCATACCGTATGGAGCACGGGTCGCCGCCGAACGGCGGCGACCCGCTCAAACCCAGAAGCAAGAGGGTAATCTATTATGCAAGACCCCGCCCCTGAAGCCGGCCCGCCGCGGAAACCCGATAACCCGTTACGACGAGTATCAAACGCGCTGAGCACCGCACTCGACTACTTTGAGGTAAGCGTACTGAGCGTAGGAGTGTTTGCGTTAGCCGCGCTCTTGATCGCAAACGTCGTGGCTCGAAACTTCTTCCGCAGTATCTACTGGGCCGAAGAGATCTCCGCAATCCTCATTCTCGTGATCACTTTCGTCGGCGTGAGCTATGCGGTGCGCAAGGCACGCCATATTCGCATGGGCGCAATCTTCGACGCGCTCCCGCCGAAGGCGCAGAAGGTAATGATCATCATCATCTCTGCGTACGGCGCGGCCGTTATGTTTTTTATGGCGCACATTGCGTACGAGTACATGAGCGTTGCACGCATGACGCAGCAGGTGACGCCCGCTTTGCGCATACCGTTTTGGGTGACGATCGTTATCATTGTGCTCGGCTTTCTTTCAGCCGGCATTCAGTACCTTCGCACCATCGTGAAGAACCTGATCGAGAAAGAGGTCTGGCTGTCGCCCGAGCAGCAGAGCGAGTACGAGCCCGAGGAAACGCAGGGTTACTGATGACGGGCAATAAAACCACCAACATGGAGACACAGACATGCTCTTTCTCGTAGTAAGTATGGTAACCAAGCTGCTGTTGGGTTTCCCCTTCATGCTGCTGATTTTAGGTTCGCTTGCGCTGTACCTGCATTTCTATATGCCGATGTTTAACATGACCGTGATCGTGCAGCAGGTACGCACCGGCATCATGCCGCCGGCATTGGTCGCGGTTCCAATGTTCATACTGGGCGCAAGCATCATCACATCCGGTGACGCGGCCGCTAAGCTCATAAACATGGTCAAGGCGTTCGTGGGCCACATCCCGGGCGGACTGCCGATCACGACTAACGCGAGTTGCACGCTGTTCGGCGCCGTTTCGGGCTCAACCCAGGCCACGGTAGCCGCGATCGGTGGTACCATGCGCCCGATGCTCCTGCAGGCCGGCTATCCAAGCTCATTCACGTTGGCCCTTATCATCAACTCGAGCGATATCGCGTTCTTGATTCCACCCAGCATCGGCTTCATCGTGTATGGCGTCGTCACCAGCACCTCGATCGGCAAGCTCTTTCTCGCCGGTGTCGGTCCCGGCATCTTAATTTTCTTTCTTTTCTCGATTTATAGCTACTTCTACTCCAAGAGAAAGAACGTCGGGCAGCTACCGAAAGCGAGCTGGAGTGAGCGGCGCGAAGCAATCCGGGAAGGCCTCCCGGTTATGGGCTTTCCGTTGATCATTATCGGAGGTATCTACGGCGGTATCTTCAGCCCAACCGAAGCGGCCGCGGCCGCGGTTGCGTACGCGTTGTTGCTGGAGGGGTTGTGGTACCGCAAGATCACGGTTGAGAAGCTCATCAAATGCTTCCTCGATACCGGGATTATTACCGGAGTGGTGTTCGTACTCGTCGGCGCCGGGCAAGCGTTGTCGTGGCTCTTGAGCTTCCTGCGCGTTCCTCAAGCGGTTCTCGTGCCGCTGTTCGGAACCGACCCAACCTACATCACCGTGATTTTGATCGTGGTCATCGCGTACTTCATCGGCTGTATGTTCGTGGACCCCATCGTCGCGATCTACATTCTCAGCCCGGTGTTTGCGCCGTACGTTATCGAGTCCGGCGTTGACCCAATTCTCCTTGGAGTGCTGGTGGTGCTGCAGGCGGCCATCGGCTCGGCGACTCCGCCGTTCGGCGTCGATATCTTCACGGCACAGTTGGTGTTCAGGCGGCCCTACCTAGAAGTCATCAAGAGTACGCCGCCGTTTATCGTCATTCTTATTCTGGTAACGATTCTTCTGGTCGTGTTTCCCCAGATTGCGTTGTTCTTGCCGGACACTGCACTGCTGTAACAAGCTCGCCTTTCCCCTGTGAGAGCACACGCTCTCACAGGGCCGGCACGCCCATCGGTGCTTGTAGCGGTGTCCGGCGGCCCGCTCTTCTCAACCTGCGAACCGTTCGCAACCTCCGCAACTCGCGTCGGCGAGCTTGTGTTTTATTCCGATTCGTGACATCGTTGGAACTCAGTGGCCCGCAACAAGGTAAGCCCCAGAATGCAGCATTTTTCGACGTTTCTTAGAAGACTCGCCCTCGTCTCGATTGTGTTCGGATTACTCGTGGTCGCGGCGCTCGGAGTGCTGGGGCGCTTAGCATATGTCTCGCATAATGAGGCAAAGGCCTTTCGCGACGGGTGGCAGCGCATACACGAAACGAAAGACGAGCTGCTACTCTGCCAGGGCCCCGATTCGGCCGGCGACTGGACTTTGATCGAGCATCATCTTGGAGAACTCGAGGCGCTGATGCGCGACCTACCGGCGCTCGAGGTAGATCTCGATGCCGAGAAGGTCCTCGCAGCGCGGGGCGCATCCGACGAGGTCCTTATGCAGGAGTACTCTCGGCTGCAAGGGCTGGAGGAAACGTTCCAGGAACGATTCTTTGAAACACAGGAGACCGAAGGCCGAATGCTTGCGGCCACCATACTGCTGCAGCTCATGCTGATCGCAGGAGTGATGGCGGCGTTCTTATACTCGCTGCGATATAACACCGAGCACCGTGCGACGCTTTCCAGAGCGGTTGAGCGACTTCACGACGTTGTGGCTTTCAAACGCGAGCCACACCCGCTGCCGGAGGCCCGCTGGCGCGAGGAAGCCGATACGCTCGAGACGATCGAGGCGGTCGCTAATCAGATACTCACCGATCGTCGCCTGAGCGAAATTGGTAGTAGCGCGACGCTCGAGCAACTGGTGGAAGAGCTCTACGGGCTCATTTCGCGATCGGTTCCGTGCGACAGGGTTGCGATGGCGTTCATCGATCCGCTCGGAAACGTTACCGCGGAATCGGCGTACACGGTTATGGACGCCGTGTATCTCGACCCTGGGTTCACCGAACAGTTGAGCAACACCACGCTCGGTCGCGTCGCGGAGTCCGGAGCGCCTCGCATCATAAACGATCTATCGCATCATTACGCGCAGGTTCATCAGTCGCGCCCTACAGAATGGCTTCTCCAAGAAGGGCTTCAGGCAAGCATCACTGCACCGATGTATCGCGACGACGAGTGTGTCGGCTTCATGTTCTGTACCAGCCGTTATGCGAATAGCTATACAGAGGCACATGCGGAGTTTGTCGCACATATTACGCGTCTTTTGAAGGACAAGCTGCACAACTCCTATCAAGCGCAGCAGGTGATTTCAAAAACGGCCGAAGGTTTCGTAACGCTGACACGCGAGAAGGACAAGGAAACCTCCAACCACATCGTACGTATGTCGCGCTACAGCTACATCATCGCGAAGCAACTATTCAGCAACAGACGACAACTCACGCCGAAGTTCATGCGCGAACTGCTCTGGTTCTCTCGGTTGCACGATATCGGCAAGATCGGTATCCCCGACGCCGTCCTCAGCAAGCCGGGAAAGCTCACTGCCGAGGAGTGGGAGCAGATGCAACAACACGTTGCGATCGGCGAAGGCGTTATCGGCTCGATAAACCAGGAGCTCGCCGGCGCGGTACAGCAGGGCATACTCGATACTGCGCTCGATGTCGTGGCGCATCATCACGAGCGTTGGGACGGCACCGGCTACCCCAGGGGCCTCGCCGGAGAGGAAATCTCGATCGCGGGTCGTATTGTGGCGGTAGCCGACGTCTTCGACGCGCTCAGTTCTTCGCGTCCCTACAAGCGGGCTTTTGATCTCGAACATGCACTCAGCATCATGCGTGAGGAACGCGGAAAACACTTCGACCCGGAAGTCCTGGACGCCTTTCTTGAGGCCTTACCGGCGATAGAAAAGATCCGTAACGAGTTTTCAGACGATTGAACGACGTTGCGTGTGCGCTCCGGGGCGTGCCCGGTCGCCGCGCTATGAAACGCTTCCGGCATCGCGTTGGTATGCTCAAAAAGTTGCTGGTTCGCTGCGTTACCCCGTGACACTGATACACGCCACGAATGAACTCCCGCCATCCGATCACCTGGCGGACAAAGCCTTCGACACTCGACAGAAGCGCCGACGGGCAGGATGCGTCGAGCGGCACCTGCTCCAAGAGGCGCCGGAGGACTCTCTCGGGAGTGATCAGTCCGGTGTTGAGCGCCGGGGTAGCACCGAGTGAAACAACGCCGATCCGTTTGCCGGGATGGTCCGGAAAATCGCTCAGCACTCTCGCGATCGCCTCGGACCCGAACCGGTTGTGCGCAACCCCCGGCTCGGGCGGAGCAGGCGTTCGCGCCGGCCACGGGCGGCGATTCTCTGTGTCGAAGCTCCAGCGGCCTCCCACCGGTCGGTGCCGCAGTGCTGCTCCAGCCGCTCGGTCGAAGTGAGAAACATCGGTGTTCCGTACCAACATAGCGTGACGCCGCGCTCGGCCGCAGCTCGTAGTCCACCACCTCGCAGAGGTGCAGCTCCCGAACGCCGTCCTCGGCACGCAGGCCGAGCTCATCCTCGATGGTGCGCTCGGGTCGATACCGAACCCGATGAACCGAGACCGATCGGCCTTCAAGCCGTTCGACGAAGGCTTCCATCGCGGCGAGTTGAGACCGCCGGGTGGGCATCAAAGAGCTGGTGAGGAAAAACAAGCGTGACGGAACGGTTCATCGGTTGAATATACTATCAGCGGCGTCGAGACGGCGCCGTCACGGCACCGTCACGGGGTGCTTGCGTAGCGCGTGAATCCGCATACACTAGAGACCATGCGAGCAGTAATGTACAACGCGTTCGGCGAACACCCGCAGGTCGTAACGGTGCCCGATCCTACTCCGCAGCGAAGCGGCGTGGTGATTGCGGTGGAGGCTACCGGGTTATGCCGCAGCGACTGGCACGGCTGGATGGGCCACGATCCCGATATTGCGGTGCCGCATGTGCCGGGCCATGAGCTCGCAGGCACCGTGGTCGCCTGCGGCGCGGGTGTTTCGAGAGCGCGTGAAGGAGACCGTGTTACGTTGCCGTTCGTCTGCGGGTGCGGCAGCTGCCCCGAATGCGCTTCAGGGCGCCAACAGGTATGCCGCAACCAGTTTCAACCGGGTTTCACCGGGTGGGGATCGTTTGCGGAGTATGTGGCGATCGAGTATGCCGACCAGAATCTGGTGGCGCTGCCCGAAACGATGAGCAGCACTACCGCCGCCGCGCTCGGCTGCCGGTTTGTTACCGCGTTCCGCGCGCTTTTTGACCAGGGACGGCTCTCGGCCGGAGAGTGGGTCGCGGTGCACGGGTGCGGCGGGGTCGGGCTTTCGGCGGTGATGCTCGCGGCCGCCTGCGGGGGCCGCGTGATCGCAACCGATGTGAAACCCGGGCCGCTCGAGGCTGCGCGCGAGCTGGGGGCCGAGGTCACGATCGACGTCGGCCCGTACTCCGGCGACGCCGATGCCATAGGTGCCGCGGTGGCCGATGCCGCGGGCGGTGGGGCGGCCCTCTCGCTCGACGCGCTCGGCCGTCCGGAAAGCTGCGTAGCCTCGGTACTGTCGTTACAACGCAGCGGCCGGCACGTGCAGGTGGGGCTCCTGCTGAGCAAAGAGAGCCGGCCGGCCATTCCAATGGATCGGGTGGTAGCGTGGGAGCTCGAGCTTCTCGGGACTCACGGGATACAAGCGCATCGTTATCCGGCCCTGTTACGAATGGTTGAGGACCGGCGGGTGGATCCGGCGCGGCTGGTTTCGCGCTCGATCGGGCTCGAGGATGCTTCCGACGCGCTCGCCTCGATGGATCGCTTTGAGCACCAGGGCATCACCGTTATCCACCCATAGCAAATCCCGTCGGCCGCTGCATGCAAACTGCATGGGCTATGCGGACTGCATAGATCGGCGCGCGCACGTGAGGCTCCAATATTCAGTTTGCATAGTTGAAAGCATGCATAATGCGCGCCGGCATGCATAATGCGCGTTTTTGCAGATTTGTTGCGAGAGTTCGCGCATAGAACCCTACGGCACTGCCACCCGTAAATCTCGCCGCAGTCGAGGTTTAGAACGATAGCATCCGGCCGGTTCTAGTTTCGTCGGCGTGGCACGCAAATTGCATAGCTGTAGCGTATGCAAGACAACACCCCCAAAGCCACTCCTTACGAAATTTCGGGGGAGACCGATATAGCGTCCGCCTCCGACAACCTCATCTGTAGATTCGAGCCCGACGGAACCTTGACCTATGTCAACCGCGCGTATTGCGAGTACTTCGGCAAGAGCGAGGCCGAGCTTCTGCATACCCGCTTCATGCCGCTGGT
>PUOW01000344.1 GCA_003552185.1 Spirochaetaceae bacterium | reverse complement strand
AGCGCCTGACCGGTGCCGACCGCAATAACGTCCACAACCACGTTATGCTCCTGCTCAAACGGCGGAAGCAGCTCCGCGAGCAGGCCGGAGTTATCGGTGCTGGTGGTGGTAGCGAGCGTGAGCCTTTGTTCGGCATCGCGCTCTCCACCACCGGCCGCGGATGCCCCGCTCAATGGAACGAGAAAAAGCAGCGCGGCAACCACACCTGCAACCAGGCCGTTGCGTGTAAATCTACAGTTCATAGAGCCCTCCTTTGTGTGGTTCCAATCGCGACCCCGGGCCGCCGCAGGCGGAAGCAAATGTACCAAACTGCAGAGCGTTATGCAACCGAGAACACAACGAGTTAGTGCCCCTCAGGGTGTTGGTATAGTGCGGGAGACTCAGACGATCGGCTCGAACAGCGGACGGCCGTCGCGGCCGCATGCGGCTGCCGGGATGAACTCGCCGCCGTTCGACTGCATCCAGCTGAGAAGCTCAGCGGTTGAGGCCTCGGAGCAGGCTCCGCACGCGGCTGTCGGGATGATCGTGAAACGGTTTTCGAGCGCGGGCGACTGCAGCGCGGCCTCGTCGTGGTACACAACGCGCAGCGCGCGCGGCAGACCCCGCCGGCGAATCGTGGCGCTGTCGACCACCGCGTACGCGCCGAGACGAGCCGCGAGCTCAAGAAGGCCCGTGTTCCCGGAGGTGTAACTTGAGCGATACCAGGCTCCGCCCGGGGTGATGCCGGCGGCGCGCCACAACGCGAGCTCGCGCACATGGGTGCCGGAGTTATCGCCGCGCGAGACGAACGGCGCGCGCGCCGCGGCGATGCGCCGCATCGCGTCGAGCGGGTCCGCGATCTCTGCCGCGGTTTGCACGCCGGCCGGGTCGGCGTCGGGCCCGATGATCACGAAACGGCTTCGCATCAGCGGGATCCGGCGCAGCCCCCAGCCCTGCTCGATAAACGGGAGCTCGAGCTCGGGCGCGTGCGAAAGCACCGCGTCGACCCGGCCGCTCTTCCCGATCGAAAGCGCCGCGCCGCTGCCGGCGGCGATATGCCCGAGGCGAATGCCGGTCTCGGCGAAAAAACGCGCGCCAAGCGCGTCGAGCAGCCCGGTTTCAACCACCTCGTAGGTTACCGCGATCAAAACGAACCCCTCGCCGGGCGCCGGCTGCGGCTCCGGTCCGCCCGCCGGGGGGCTCCCGCCGCCCGCCCGCTGCGGCTCCACGCCCGGCGCCGAGGCGGCGAGCCCCGGGGCGCTCCCGCCGGGCGGGCGCTCGAGCGCACGCTCAACCCCGCGCAGCAATACCGCGAGCTCGGCCCGCACCGCCTCGCCGGCAGCGGTTACGGTTGAGCCGCCGCCCGAGACACCGCCTACCGAGGTCTCGAGCAACGGCCGGCCGAACAGGGCGGTGGCGTCGGTGATGGTGCCCCAGGCGTGCCGGTACGAAACCTTACAGGCGCGAGCGGCCGCCGAAAGCGAAGCACCGGCCGCAACCGCGTCGAGGAGGTCGCGGAGCAACACGGCCGAGATACGTCGCTCGCCCCCGGCGTGAATCCACACCCCCGACTCGAGCATACTGCCGTGGAAGTATCCGGCCTGCGGTTGCATATTGGCCTAGTGTAGCCCGAATCGGTGTTTTTTCACACCGAGAGGAAAAGCGCGGCGGATAGCGGGCGGTACCGGCGAGCAGCCGCGGCCGGCCTGCGCCGGATCGTAACCGGGAATAAGGACGATTTCACAGCTTACGAGGAGATCGGATTGTTGTCTGCGCCGGAGTGTCTCGAAGCACCGGAATGATCGCGCCGACCTTCACGGCTCGCTTCGCTGCGTGATGCAATCACGGCCGCGGTCTCGGTGAGTTGCTCCATCGCGATAAGCCGCTCACGGGTAGAGAGCGATAACGCGCGTCGCAGTTGAGCGCGCCGACTACCCTCCCATGTTGCAGCATCCCAGTCTTTAGTGTCTGCCGCCATTCTCTTCCGCCGTCATTCTTCGCCGCCGGCTCGCTCGGCTTGAATCATGCGTAGATGCGAGACATCGTCGCGGTCACGGTCTCGGTCGACAACTTGTTTCATCGCAATCAGGGACTCCAGCCGAGCAACACGGAACGAGACATCGTGCGACAGCCGGTGCTCCTGTGACCTCTCGTACTCCAGGTCGAAATTGAACGGCTGGTGAACGAAGATATCTACCACCGTGTCGCGATAGCGCTCGCTGACGAGCGAAAAAACCTCCATATTGCGTTCCTCTACCCAACGCCGCCGCTGCTCGACCTCGGCAAACTCCTCGATCCGCACCGGCACCATTGGGCGATACTCCAGTTCCTGCAGCGCCGCGGTCGCCCGGCGTATGTTGTCTTCACGTAAGTCTATCACGAGATCGAGATCTTGCGTGCCGCGAACGTAGCCGTACACGTTGACCGCGACACCACCGACCACCAGATAGCGAACCCCGTAGGCATTCAAGCTCCGGAAAACGGTCTCTAAGGTGGCTACTCGCATACAGCCCCTCCTTACGTTCGCCGCCGGGGCGCTTCACGGACTCAGAACCGGAATCAGGGCCGCACGCGGCGGCGGTCGCGCGGGAAGAGCGAGGCTTCCTTTACGTTCTGCAGGCCGAGGATCTTTTGCGTGAGGCGCTCGAGCCCGATCGCGAACCCACCGTGCGGCGGACAGCCGTAGCGAAAGATCGTGCAGTAGTCGCCGAGCCCTTCCTCGGTGAGTTTGAACTTCGGAAGCGTCTCGAGCAGCATCGCGTACTCGTTGATGCGCTTGCCGCCGGTGGTGATCTCGAGCCCGCGGAACAGCAGGTCGAAGCTCTTGGTCTTCTGGCCGTCGGGATAGGTATAGAACGGGCGCTTCTTGCGCGGAAATCCGTACACAAACGCCGCCTCCACGGCGTGCTCCTCGGCGGCCCAGTCGCAGATCGCGCGCTCGGCCTCGGGGTTTATCTCGAACAGCCGTTTCCCGAGCCGCTCGCTCGCAAGCTGTTTGGCGTCGTCGTGCGTGATGCGCGGTGTGGCCTCAAGCTGCTCGGCGCTCGGCAGCGTCTGCCCCCATTCCTCGAGGATGCGCCGGTGATCGCGCGCCACGCCCTCGAAGATATGCTGCAGGATGCCGAGCTCGAGGTCCATCAGGTCGTTCTCGTCCTCTATAAACGCCATCTCGACATCGAGCGAAACATACTCGTTGAGGTGCCGCGGCGTGTCGTGCTTCTCGGCGCGGTACGCGGCGCCGATCTCGAACACCCGTTCGAGCCCGCTCGCGATCATCGCCTGTTTGTAGAACTGCGGCGACTGCGCGAGGTAAACCTTGCTGTCGAAGTACTCCACCGCGAACAGCCCGGTTCCACCCTCGGTGCCGGTGCCGATCAGCTTCGAGGACTTGATCTCGGTGAACTCGCGGCTTCGCATGTACTCGCCGAAATGCTGCAGAATCGAGGACTGCAGACGAAAGATATCGAGCACCTTGGGGTTGCGGAGCGAGATGATGCGATTGTCGAGAATCGCCTCGATTCCGATCTTCTCGGGGTCCTGGTTGACCGCGATCGGCAGGTCGGGCTCGGCCGGGGCGAGCAGCTCGGTCTCGGCGACCTGCAGCTCGTAGCCGCCCGGCGCTTTCTCGTTGGCCTGCACCGTGCCGCGCACCGTGATCACCGACTCCGGGGTGTACTCCACCTTGCCGTCGTACACCAACTGCACCGTGCCGCTGCGGTCGCGGAGCACCACAAACGATATACCGCCGAGCTCGCGCACGCGGTGAATCCAGCCCGAGAGCTCAACCTGCTGTCCTGCTTTCGATGATAGCTCGCTCGCCAGTGTTCGCATCACGCCGTACTCCTTATCTAGTCCTCCATCAGCTTGACGAGCTCCTCGTCGTCCTCGGCGGTGAGGATCGCGACGAGCAGCCGCGTATACGCCGACTCGGTGGTGAGACTTCCCATCGGGACCGCGCCCTCACGCCACAGCTCGTGGCCGGTGACATACTCCGAAAAATCGACCGCGGTCTCCTGCTGCGATGTACAGAAAAAGCGCGCGCCGTGCTGCTCGCCGTGCTGAAACGCCTTGCGCAAGCTGTAGGGGCTCTCGCGGAGGTTCGCGGTGCCGGTGTCGTAGAGCTCGAGGATGAAGTACCGCACGCCCGCGTTCATGAGCGCAATCAGCGTGTCGCCCTGCATGCCCGGGAACACCTTCGCGACGAACACCGAGCGCACCGCGCTCTCGAGCCGCTTCGTGAGCTCCTCGCGCGAGAGCTCCGCGAGCGCCGGAGCAAGCGGCCGGCCCCGATAGACCGGCCGTTCCATGTTCCAGTTGCGAAAGCGCCCGAGCGCGGTTGCGCCGGCACCCTCGAGAAACGGCAGCAGGCCCTCGAACTTGAGATTGAGCGGCGAGAAGTCTGTCTCACCGTAGACCACGTGCACCCCGGGCGCGCCTTCGGTCGCGACTCGCACCGCCTCGGTGAGGTTTCGTGCAGCATCGGAGTGCGGGTGCGGCGTCTCGCCCGGCTTATCGTGCGGTAACACCGAGGCGGTGAGCACGATCGGCACCTTGGTGTCGGCAAACACCCAGTACAAGAGCGACGCGGTGTACGCGAGCGTATCGGTGCCGTGCGCAATCACGATGCCGTCGGCGCGCCCGTTCTCGAGCCGCAACGCCACCTCGGAAAGCAGCAGCGCCCAGTCTTGCGGCGTGATCTCTTCGCTCAAAAACCGCCCGAGCTGCAACTCGTCGAAGCGCACCCCGTCGCCGAACCGGCCGTCGGCGAAGAGATCGCGCAGGCTTATGAGCTCGCCGGGCTCCACCAGCCCGTCCTCGCGTCGCACGCCGCTGATCGCGCCGCCGAACGACAGTACCTGTATCAGCTTGAGCTCGAGCTTGGTGTTAATGAGCTCCTGAACCGCGCGCGGCTCGGCACGCCCGCTGCTCGCCTTCATCACCTGCCCGACCAAGAATCCGATCGGCTTGGAGTCGCCCTCGCGCACCTGCTGCACCGCCTTGGGGTGCGCCGCGAGCACCTGCTGAACGTAGCCGTCAAGCGTCTCGGGATCGGTGATCTGCTCCCAGCCGTTCTCGCGAATGATCTCGAGCGGGTCGCGGTTGCTCTCGAACACCGCGGCGAGCGTCTGCTTCGCGATCTTGCCGTGGATGCGGCTTTCGGCGAGCAGCTGCAGGAGCTCGGCGAGCCGCGCCGGGGTGAGCGGACTGTCTTGAATCTCGAGGCGATGCCGATTGAGCATCTTGCGCACATCGGCCGCGAGCCATGTGGCGGCGGCCTGCGCGTCGGCACCGTGCTTCACCGCCTGCTCAAAATACTCCGCGAGCCCGCGTTCCTCGGTCAAGAACTCGGCCTGGTGCGTCGCGAGCTCGTACTCCCGGATGAAGCGGTCGCGCCGCGCGAGCGGCAGCTCTACAAGCGAGCTCTCGACCGCCTGCAGGAACTCAGGCGTGGTGGTGAACGGCGGCAGATCGGGCTCGGGAAAGTAGCGATAGTCGTGCGCGGCTTCCTTGGTGCGCATCGGCTCGGTGAGGTCGCGGTTCTCGTTCCAAAGCCGCGTCTCCTGCCGGATCTCGCCGCCCTGCGACAAAATCTCCTCCTGGCGCGCGATCTCGTGATTCAGCGCCTTGCGCACGAAACGCGAGGAGTTGAGGTTCTTGATCTCGACCTTTGAACCGAGCCCCTGCCCGCGGCGGTTCACCGAGACGTTGGCGTCGCAGCGCATCGACCCCTCTTCCATGTTGCCGTCGCAGACGCCGAGATAGCGCACCATGCGCCGAAACTGCTGCAACAGCAGCTCGGCCTCGTCGCCGATCTCGATATCGGGCTCGGTGACGATCTCGAGCAGCGGCGTTCCGGCACGGTTGTAGTCGAGCAGCGACATATCTCCGGCGTGAATCATCTTGCCGGCGTCTTCCTCGAGGTGCACCTCGTGGATGCGCACGCGCTTGCGCTTGCCGCGAAACTCGATATCGAGGGAGCCGTCGCGTCCGAGCGGTGCTCCGTACTGGCTGATCTGGTAGTTCTTCGGAAGGTCGGGGTAGTAGTAGTTCTTGCGCTCGAACAGCGTCTGCTCGGTAAGCGTGCAGTTGAGCGTACGCGCAACGATGTAGGCCATGCGGATCGCCGCTTCGTTCAAGGTCGGGAGCACACCCGGATAGCCGAGGCAAACCGGGCAGACATTGGTGTTCGGCTCATCGCCGAACGCGGCCCTACAGCCGCAAAAAACCTTTGTCTCGGTGAGCAGTTGAATATGAATCTCAAGACCGATGAAAGACTGATACATAACTACTGTTTCCCTGCTCGCCCACCGGGGGCCGGACTCGGCGCGCCGCCGAGCGCGGCAAGCCGTTCTGCAACCGCAAACAAGCGCTCCTCGCCGAAGGCCGGCGCGAGCAGCTGCATCCCGATCGGCAGACCGTCGGAGTGCTCACCCGGCACCGAGATCGCCGGGATCCCGGCAAGGTTGGCCGTGGCGGTAAAGCGGTCGGCGAGCTTCTGCTGAAACGCGCTGAGTTCGCTCTCTCCGTGCGCAAACGGGAGCACCGGGGTGGTAGGCGTGAGAATTGCCTGCACGCCGCCGAACGCCTCGGCAAGCTCGTTCCGAATCGCGGTTCGGATCTTCTGCGCGCGCAGGTAGTACTGATCCTGAAACCCGCTTCTGAGCACGTACGTCCCGAGCAGAATGCGCAGCTTCACCTCGGGCCCGAAGCCTTGATCGCGCGCGGTGCGGACCAGCTCCTCGGGGTTTTCGGCCATCTCGGGGCGCAGACCATACCGCACGCCGTTGTAGCGCGCGAGGTTGGCGCTCGCTTCGGCGGTCGCGATGGTGTAGTACGCCGGCACCACGTACTTGAGCGTCTCGAGCTCGATCTCCTTGACCTCGTACCCCGCGTCTTTGAGCCGCTCAACGGTACGCTCATAGGCCGCCGCCACCGCCGGATCGAGCCCGTCGGCCTTGCCGCCGCCCGCGTTATCGTCCGCGCGGCCGCCCGCGCCGGCTCTGTCGTCCCCACCGCCGGCTTTGCCCGCGCTACCGAGACCGCGCAGCACGCCGATGGTGCGCAGTTCTGCGGAGGGCCGCTCGGCCGGCGGCAGATCCTCGGGCGCGATCGAGCTGTGGTCGCGCTCATCCCGGCCGCGCATCGCGTTGAACGCGGCCTTCATCACCGCAAGCTCGCGCGCCGCAACCGAGACCACATCGAGCGATGAGGCAAACGCCACGAGCCCGTAGCGCGAGACCGCGCCGTAGGTGGGTTTCAGGCCGTACACGCCACAGAACGAGGCCGGCTGCCGGATCGAGCCGCCGGGATCCGAGCCGAGCGCGAACGGAACGAGGTCGGCGGCAACCGCCGCGGCCGAGCCGCCGCTCGAGCCGCCGGCCACGCGCGCGTGGTCGTGGGGGTTGTTGGTGACGCCGAGCGCGGAGTTGTCGGTGGAGGAGCCCATCCCGAACTCGTCGAGATTGGTTTTGCCTACCACGCGCGCTCCGGCGGCCTCGAGCCGACGCACTGCGGTAGCGGTGTACGGGCTTACGAGTTCCTCGAGCATTCGCGAGCCGCAGGTGAGCCGAAACCCCGCTACCGCGATGTTGTCTTTTACGCCGAACGGCATGCCTTCGATCAGGCCCCCATCCGCCTCGGCCGGGACGCCCTCTACCCCGACAACAGGCGGGTTGAGCCGGCGTTCAGGGTCGAACTCGAGAAACGCGCCGAGTTCGGCATCGAGCCGGCGCACCTCGTCTGCGTAGGCCTTTCGGGTTTCGGGGGCGGCGAGTATACGCTTCCAGTCGTTTACGCTTGTGTTAGACATTGCGGGTTACAGTACGTTTGGTATTACGATGAAACGATCCTCGAGCTCCGGCGCGTTCTCGAGCAACGCGTCGAGATCGAGTTCGGGATCGGCGTCGGCGTCGGTCGGCACGCGGTCGCGACGCGTGCGGTTCCGACGCAGCAGCGCGTGCGTCGTGGGCTCGAGGTGCTCGACATCGGCCTCCAGCATCGTCTCGAAATAGCCGATCATCTCCGAGACCGCCTCGGCAAGAGAGGCAAACTCAGCCTCACCCAGCTCGATCTCGGCAAGCTCGGCGGTTACGCGGAGCTCGTTTTCGTTCATGGGGTAGCACTATTGCACTGAGGGGGGGCTGTGTCAAGACGCGGGTACTGACACGGGTACTGACACCACGAGCTGGGTGAATTTGACCCGCAGTCGCCCGCGTTGGTATGTTAGCGGAACCCAGCTGAGAATAATACCGCAGAATTCGTTGACTGTCGCTCAAATGGTGATAGAATAAGGCGCTACAGCCTATACAGATATTGAAGCGGACGAGGAGCATCGGTGGTCAAAAAGGACTTCCCCGAGATCCACTTTTATGACCAGGACTTTGTAGACATCTACGACCAGTCCTGGGCGTGGATCCAAGATTTTGCACAGAAAGGGACCACGCGCAACAAATTTCAATCTCGCTACATCAACTATCCGGGTAGCGAAACGATCAACCAGTTTGAGGCCTGCGTCTCAACGTTTTTCCTGGTGTACAGCAACCGGATCCTCCCTGCGCACCCGCAGTTAGACAACTTCTACCAGAAACAGGAAAAAGACGGCGCGATCCGCTGCGAGTACGGCGTGCGCGACGGAAAGCCGGTCTTTCCGAAGAACAACGCCGAGGGCGTGGGGCCGCCGCTGTTCGCCTGGGCCGAACACAACATCTATCACAAGGTCGGCAACAAGAAGCGCATCAAGGACGTGATGCCGCATCTCGAGGCCTACTTCACCTGGCTCGAGGAAACCTTCAAGAAAGAGAACGGACTGTACGCGGTGCCGATCGGCGCAACCATGATGCACAACTCGCCGCGCAAGGGACTGAAGTACCCCATAGACTTCAACACCCAGCAGGCGATGAACGCGCTGTACATGGCCGAGCTCGGCGACCTCTTGAACGACAAAGAGATCAGCTTTCGATACAAGCGCCAGTACTTCTCGCTGAAGTCGCGCATCAACAACATGATGTGGAACGAGGACGACGGCATCTACTACGACCTCGACCGCAACGAGGAGCAGATCCGGGTCAAGACGATCGCGTCGTTCTGGCCGCTGATCGCGGAGCTCCCGAACGAGGCAAAGGCCGAGAAGCTGATCGCGCATCTGCGCAACCCCGAGACCTTCGGCACCGAGAACCCCTTTCCGTCGCTCGCGGCCGACGAACAAGAGTTCAGCGAGAAGGGGATGGGCTTTCGCGGCTCGGTCTATCCGCCGTTTACCTTTATGGTAATCAAAGGCCTCGAGAAGTACGCCGCGTACGATCTTGCCCGCGAGTGCGCGATTCGCCACCTCTATTACATGCTCGATACCTTGCACCCCGAGGGCAAAGAGAAGGGCACCGTCTGGGAGGCTTACGCGCCGCGGCGCGACGGGCCGGCGCAATGGCCCGGCAAACAAGGGTTCCCGCGCGAACAGTTTCTGCTCTATAGCGCGCTTTCCACGATCGCTTTAATGATCGAGAACGTACTCGGCCTCTACGTTAGCTTACCTCGCAAGACCGTGGATTGGATCGTGCCGACGCTCGAGATCATGGGGATCGAGAACCTCTCGCTCAAGCGCAACTTGATTACGATTATGTCGAACAAGAGCGGCCGAGGCTGGGAGATTCGCCTCGAGTCCGAGAAGCTCTACTACTTCACGATAGACATCCTCGGCAAGAAAAAGAAAACGCTCCCGATCCCGTCCGGCAAGTGCTCGATGCTGATCGATAAGCTCTGAGGTTTGCAACCGCGCCCGCGCGCACCACCCGCCCCGCGCGCGAGGCAAGGCGGCGGGGCGGCCTACCGGGCGCGCTTCTCGCCCGGCTCGGCGGCCGGAGTCATGCCGTCCTGCTCGATCTTCTTGCGCAGCTCCGCGATATGCTTCGCCGGGTACACACCGGTGGGACAAACCCTACTGCAGTTCAACGCGCGTGCGCACGGCCAGGCGCCGCGATCGGTGTTGACCGCCTCAAGCAGCTCCGCGCGCCGCTCCGGTCGGTTGATGATCTCGCGGTTGTGCGCGGCGAGCGCCGCCGGGCCGATGAAACTCTCGGTTACCGGACACGACGAAACGCAGAGTCCGCACTCGATGCAGTCCTCGAAGCGCTCCCAGTGCTCCACCTCAAACGGTTTCACCCCGTCGGCGTGCACCTCGCTGCGGCGGATGTAGGTAGCATCTTTCGGGTAATCGACGAACAGCGGGGTGGGGTCTACCGCGAGATCGCCGAGCGGATTCATGGTCTGTAGCGGTTGCACCTCTATGGTCTCGACCTCGAGCGCGGCTGCCGCGGTGAGGCACGCGAGCTTTCGCTCGCCGTTTATCAGCATCCCGCAGGTGCCGCACGAGCCGTGGTGACAGGAATGGCGATACATCAGGCTTTGGTCCTGATCGCGCCGGATGACCTCGAGCGCATCCAATACCGTCATCCGCTCGTTGACCTCGAGTGCGAACTCCTGGTGCCGCCGGTTTTGCTCGCGCCCGGCTTCGTCTATGTTGCTTCGGCTTATCGAAAACGTAAGATTTTTTTGTGACATTGTTCCTCCGGGCACCGTTCGGTGCAGGCGGTTCTATCGGTTCTAGGCGAAATAAGCGCGGTGCGCCGGCAACGGTGTTTCGGCGGTGCGGCAGGGCTCGGTAATTCCGAACTTGTTGCAGACCGCATCCACGGTTTGCTCCGCCATCGCGCGCAGCACCGTCGCTTTGCCTCCGATAACGCTGAGCAGGCCCTCGCGCCCATCGAGCGGCCCGTGGTCGACCACGTTGAAGTCGCGGCTGAGGTTACGCGCATCGTCGACGCTGCTTGCCGCACCCGCGAGGGGGCGCGCCGCGATCCAGGCGGCGTGGTACTTCTGCCGGCTGAAGCTTGGAATCAGCATATCGGCGCATCGGTACATCTCGGTGATGTCTTCCTCCGGGACCGCGATATCGTCGGGGTCGTCGGTCTTGTACTGCGTGGTGCCGATGATCGAAAGCCCGCGCTGCGGCACGATGATGTCTCCGTCGCCCACAGGGTGCAGATGGCTGATCACCATGTTGTTTAAGCGTTTCTTGACCGCGACCATGGTCCCGGGCCCCGGCGTGATCGGAATCTCGACATCGGCCATCTTGGTGACCTGCCCGGCCCAGGCGCCGGTGGCGTTGATCACGAGATCGGCCTTGATGGTGCGCTCCTGCTGCGTCTTGAGGTCGAAGACCTGCACACCCGAGACGGCGCTACCGCTGTAGGTGAAGCCGGTAACCGGGGTGAAGGTGTGAATCGCGGCGCCGTTGTGCTTTGCGGCCGCGAAAAACTGCAACGGAAGGCGCCAGGCGTCTATTGTGCCGTCGGGCACCATAATCGCGCGCTTGATATCGGGATTGAGGTTGGGCTCCATCTCGAGCGCGTCCTTGACCGGCACCTCCTTGGTAGGAATGCCGGACTCAACGCAGCTTTGAATGAAGATCGGAGTGTGTTCCTCGTCTTCCTCGGTTAGCGCAACAAACAGCCCGTAGTTGGCCTCCAACGACTCGGGCGCAATGCGCTTCAGAATATAGGTTTCCTCCATACACTCGCGTGCAATCTCGCGGTCTTTCACCGCGTAGCGGGCGCCGCAGTGCAGCTGGCCATGATGCCGGCCGGTAGTGCCGGAGGTTAACTCTCCTCGTTCAACCAAGGTGGCTTCAATGCCACGTTGACGTAAATCGTGAATGATCGCGCCGCCGGTGCCGCCGCCGCCGATCACCACCACATGGTAGCTACTCACCATCCCTCCTTTGTTGGAGAGATTATAGCAGCGGTTTACCCAGTTGACAATGTTTACCTAAGCAGGAATATTTGTAACGCACCCTACCACACCATCACGCGCTCGCCGTTGCTGAAGATGCTGATGCGCTTCGTGGACTCCGAGACCGCGACCGCGACCGCGGAGGTGACCGAGGTGATTGCGGCTGCGGCGGCGTGGCGAGCGCCGAGCCCCGACGGGATATCGGTAAACGGCACCTCGGTGCGGATGTAGGTGCCGGCCGACTGAATCACGCCGTCGCCGCTGATCACGAACGCCCCGTCGATCCGCGAGAACTCTTTTACGGTCTCCTCGAGGATAGGGTCGAGGATGTTGCACTCGTCGTCGTCGTAACCGTGAAACGGGTTGATCACCAGCTGCTGCGTATGACGCGCCACACGCTCGTAATCGCCGAGTACGAACAGCGTGCCGGCCGGCTTGCCCTCGCGGCCCTCCTCGGCGAGCTCGCTCGCAAGCTGTATCACGCGCGAGAACACCACCTCCTGCAGATCGCGCGGCCTGCGGGTAGACTGCAGCGAGAAAAACACCGCGAACTCGCGGTCGATATCGGTGTAGACGATGCTGTCGAGCGAGCGCGACTCGCTGTCGCCGAAGACGCTGATCACGGTGTCGCCCTTTTGAAGCACACCTTTCGAAAGAATGAACAGCAGCGACATCTCGATGATGTTCGACCGCCGCAGGCCACGAAACGGCAGCTGGATGACATCGGCGAAGCCGTAGTCTACGCTATCGTAGATCCCGGTGTCGCGCGTAATCAGAAACACCGGGGGTGAGCTCGGCACGCGACGCTCGAGAAACTCGAGCGTCCCGAGCCCGTCGGGGTGCAGGAGCACCGCACGCGAAGAGGTTTCTTTCGCGAGCGCGAAGGCGTGCTCAGCGGTGGATCTCGCCACCCCAAGAATCGCCGGGTCGAGCGAGGCGCGCGCACGCGCTCCGGGCCTCTTTAAGGCCGCGAGCACCTCTTCGGGCGTCTCGGACGCGATTACGCTCTCGCGAACGAGCGGGCTCGAGAACAGGCGGGCGATGGAGCTGAGAAGCTGAATCTGATCGAGATCCGCGTACACGATCAACACCACGATATGGGTGTAGTCTTCGGCCGCGGCATCCCACTGCAGGCCTTCGGGGATCACGCCGAGCGCGATCGACCAGCTCGGCGCCCACTCCATGCGCGCGTGCGGCAGAGCCACCCCGTGCCCAACGTAGGTAGACAGCTGCTCCTCGCGGCGCCGCACCGCGTCGGCGATCTCCTCGGGAGGAAGCCCTGCCTGAGGCTGCACCAGCCGCGCGAGCTCGAGGATGCAGTCGTCTTTGGAGAGGGTCGGTTCAAGAAACACGATTCGATCTGTTGAGAAGCGCTGTTCAATCTCCATCCGACTCGACCTCGCCGTGCCGCCTACTCAGGCCGGTTCTGCAGTATCGCCTCTATGCCGTCCATTACCTCATCGGTCAATAGCGGCATGGTTTCAACCGCGCGCATGTTGTCGCGCACCTGCTCGACGCGCGAGGCGCCGGTAATCACGGTGCTGACGTTGGGGTTTTTGGCGCACCATGCAAGCGCCAGGCTCGGCATATTGGTTCCGATCTCGGCCGCAAGCTTTGCCAATTGTCGCACCTTCTCGAGCCGCTCGGCGGTATCGGGCTTCTCGAGCAACAGCTCGCGGAGCCATCGGTACTCCGGAAGGTTGAGGCGCGAATCCGAAGGAACCCCGTCGTTGTATTTGCCGGTGAGCAGACCGGAAGCAAGCGGAGACCAAATTGTGGTGCCGAGCCCGATATCACGGTACAGCCGCGCGTACTCAGACTCAACGCGCTGTCGCCAAAACATGTTGTACTGCGGCTGCTCCATGCTCGGCGGCACCAAGCCGTTGCGCCGCGCGATCCCGTGAGCGGCCTCGATTGCGTCGGCCGGCCACTCCGAGGTTCCCCAGTAGAAGATCTTCCCACGGCGGATGAGCTCGTTCATCGCGAACACCGTCTCTTCGATCGGCGTCTCGGGGTCGGGACGGTGGCAGAAGTAGAGATCGAGGTACTCGAGCCCCATGCGCTCGAGCGCCTGGTCGCAGGCCTCCACCACGTGTTTGCGCGACAGCCCCCGTTGCGTGGGCCCCGGGCCCGAGACCGAGCCGAAGAACACCTTACTCGAGACGACGTACGAGTCACGCCGCCAACCGGTGCGCTTGAGCACCTTCCCCATAACGGTCTCGGAAGCGCCGTTTTCGTACATCTCGGCGTTGTCGAAAAAGTTCACTCCCGCATCGTAGGCGGCGGTCATGCAGTCGTAGGCCTTCTGCTCGTCGACCTGCTTGCCGAACGTCACCCAAGACCCAAACGACAGCACGCTGACCTGCAGGCCCGAGCTTCCGAGTCTTCTGTACTCCATAGCGATACCTCCTTGAAACTGTGTGCTCCTTGAAACCGTGTGCTCTCACAACGAAACGCCGAACGGGCGATACCGGCTTCCGATCAACGCCCGCAGCGGCCTCTCAGCGACCGCCGCGCCGGTGACGGTTGCCGCTGCGTCGACCGCTCCGCTGCCGCCCGGCGCGCCATGCGAACCGGGCGCGCCGGGGCGTGCCGCGGCACCGCCGTTTCGGTTGCCGACGTTCCGGCCGGCGGCGCGTTCACCGCTGTGCTCCCCGGCGGCCTCGATCGCCGCGATGAGCCCGTGCTCGACCGCGATCCGAACCTCGCCGCCGGAACACTGCGCGATCTCCTCAAAGCGCGGCGTTTTGCCGAACACCCAATCCCACCGGCGATACTCCGCCGCGCGCTCTCGGATCTCGGGGTGCGCGGCAAGAAACGCGTCGTCTATCTCGCGCCGCGGCGCTCCGCGGCCGTGCTCACCGCTGCCCGCCCAGCGCCGCGCAAAGGCTTCGGCCAGCCGCGCGCTCAATGCTTCGATGAGCCCGTTGGCGTGCGCCTCCGCGGGCGCCGCCGGTGCGTCCGCCGTGGCGCCGCCTGCGGCTCCAGCCGCCGCCCCGGCCTCCGCGGGCAGCAGGTCGACGACGTTGGCGACCCGGGAGCGCACCGAGGCGATGCCGCGCGAGGTAATCTCGAGCGCTGCAGGCTTGAGTGCGCTGCTGAGAGCTCGAAGGTCGGCATCAACGAGCACCGTCCCGTGATGAAACGAGCGCTCTCGCAGATGCTTGAAGGCGCTGCCCGAGATTTTGTAAGATCGGGAGACCAGATCGTTCCGTCCCGACCGCTCCGCCTCAATGCCGAGCGCCGCAAGCGCCTCGATCACGATCGCGAAGTTGGCGTCCTGATCGTACTCCTCGCGTGCGCAGAGTATCGAAAAATTGAGATTACCCGGGTCGTGGTACACCGTTCCGCCGCCGCTCTGACGTCTCACGAGCGCGATACCGGAGCGCTCGAGGTGCTCGGGGTTGCACTCCACCCACGGGTTCTGATGGCGGCCGATCACGACCGCCGGGCTGTTGAGGTAGAGCAGCAGAGCTCGCTCGCGAAGCGGTCGGTTTCGAAGAAGATGGTCTTCAATCGCGAGATTAAGAAAGGGGTCGAAGAACGCGGATCGATATACTACGAGGTGGTCGCTCATCTGGTACCGTTAGTATACCGATGAGAGGCCTGCACCGAAAAGCGCTTGAGGCGGAGGAGTGACACGATTATGGCTCGATTGGCAGTCTTTCTCGGTAATCCGGGCTCGCAGTACGCCCGAACGCGTCACAACGTCGGGCGTATGTTGCTCACGCACCTGCCGTTTGCCGCCGAGCTCAGCTGGAGCAGTAAGTTCAATGCGCAACTCGCGGAGTATCGCCCGCGACCCGGTGACGCGGTGCGGCTGCTGTGCCCCGACGACTACATGAACCGCAGCGGCGAGAGCGTCGCGCGCGCGGCGCAGTTTTTCAAGCTGTCGCCGCAGGAGATCCTGGTTGCGCACGACGATCTCGAGCTACCGTTCGGCGCGGTGCGCGTGCGCACCGGGGGCGGGCTCGGCGGGCATAACGGGCTGCGCTCGGTGCGCGAGAAGCTCGGCAGCGCGGAGTTTCGGCGGCTGCGCATCGGGATCGGGCGACCCGCCCGCGGCTCGGTGCACAACCATGTGCTTGGGCGCTTCAGCCCCGAGGAAGAGGCCGAGCTCCCGGGCGTGCTCGCCGAGGCCGCCGCCGAGTTGGCCCGCGAGATCGGGGCTTAGCCTGGGCTCGACCGTTGAGTTCGGGCGTCAGCCGCCCCCGGGTCACCGATCCGTTCGCGGCCCACCTGTCAAGTTACCGGAGTAGATTGGTGGGGTACATCAGTCTGTACAGCGGCGGGTGTTCGCACTATACTGACCGCAAAACTCGTGAATATGGACGAAAGGATGAGTCTATGAAGATGATGTACGGGATGCTCATGGCGCTCACACTTCCTGCGCTGTGGTCGATCTACGTGTTTGGTCCGCAGGCACTGGTTCGGATCCTCGCCGGCGTGATCGCGGCGGTGGCCGCCGAGGCGATCTTCCAGAAGATCACCGGCCAAAAGATCACGGTAAAGGACGGCAGCGCCGCGGTAACCGGGCTCCTGCTCGGTTTGGCGGTGTCTATATCTACGCCCTGGTACGCGGTCTCGGTCTCGGCGGCGTTCGGGATCATTGCAGGGAAGCAGCTCTTAGGCGGCTTCGGGAAGAACCTGTTCAACCCGGCGATGTTCGGGCGCTTGTTCTATCTCTTTGTGTTCCCCGACTCGATTCTCCCGTGGCGTCAGCCGTTCGATCTTGCGACCGCGGCAACCCCGCTCGAGATGCTGCGCGAAACCGGCGAGGCCTCCGGAGTACCTATTTCCGATATGTTCTTGGGGCTCATCCCGGGCACACTCGGCGAGGTCTCATCGTTACTGTTGCTGCTCGGGTTTGCGTTTCTGGTCTACCGAAAGTT
>PUOW01000362.1 GCA_003552185.1 Spirochaetaceae bacterium | reverse complement strand
CGGGAAGGCCGCGTCGCACGGCACCGCCCACGGTCGCTCACCAGGGTAGAACGCCGCATCCGGGTAGCGCTCGGTATACTCAGAGATACGCCCACGACGGATGTTCTTGAGTTCCATCACGAACCGTAGCTTCTCCGGCGTGATCCCGTCGGGGTCGTGAATGTAGCCGCTTGAGTCCGAGAACGTCACCGGCCGCGCGCCGAGCTCGAGCGCCTTTTTGGCGGTAAACTGTGCGACATTTCCGGAGCCCGAGATCACGCAGGTTTTGCCCTCCAGCGAGCGGCCGCGGTGCGCAAGCATCTCGGCCGCGAAGTAAACCGCGCCGTACCCGGTGGCCTCGGGCCGAATTAGCGAGCCGCCCCAGTTCACCGATTTTCCGGTCATAACCCCCGAGAACTCGTTCTGCATCCGGCGGTACTGCCCGAACAGATAGCCGATCTCGCGCAGCCCCACCCCGATATCGCCCGCCGGCACGTCGGTGTACTGGCCGATATGGCGCTGCAGCTCGGTCATGAACGACTGGCAGAACTTCATGACCTCGGTATCGGACTTGCCTTTGGGGTCGAAATCCGAACCGCCTTTGGCTCCGCCCATCGAGAGCGTGGTGAGCGCGTTCTTATAGGTTTGCTCGAACGCAAGGAACTTGAGAATGCTCAAGTTCACCGTAGGGTGAAACCGCAGCCCACCCTTGTACGGACCGAGCACGCTGTTGAACTGAACTCTAAACCCACGGTTGATCTGGTACTCGCAGCGGTCGTCTATCCACGGAACGCGAAACAGTACCACGCGCTCCGGCTCAACCATGCGCTCGAGGATCTTGGCTTTGCGATACTCGGGCCGCTGCTCCAGCACCGGAGCGAGCGACTCGAGAAACTCTTGCACCGCCTGGCAAAACTCCGGCTGCTCGGGGTTAATCTTGCGGACCTGCTGTAGAATCTCTTCGGTGTAGCTCATTACGCCAAGACTATAGCAAGCTACCGCTCCTGCGTAAACCGCGCGGTAAAGTGGCGTAAGAAACGCGGCTGCCACTCGATGCGGTAGCCCGGCAGCTCATCCTTGCGCGCCACCAAGTTTTCGACACATTCGATCACGTAGTCTACGTGGCTCTGCGTGTAGACCCTCCGCGGCACCGCCAAGCGCACAAGGTCGAGCGGCGCGGCCTTCTCACTTCCGTCGGCCTGTTTGCCGAACATCACCGTGCCGATCTCGCACGCCCGGATACCGCCCTCTTCGTAGAGCGCTACCGCGAGCGACTGTCCTGGATACGAGAGCGGCGGAATGTGCGGCAAGAGGCTCCGCGCGTCGATATACACCGCGTGTCCGCCGACCGGTTTCACGATCGGGACGCCCATTTGCGTGAGCGCATTACCGAGGTACTGCATCGAGGCCATCCGGTATCGCAGGTAGTCCTCATCGACGATTTCCTGCAACCCGATCGCGATCGCTTCGAGATCACGACCGGCGAGCCCGCCGTAGGTTGGGAATCCTTCGGTAAGGATCAGCATATTACGAGCTTGCTCGGCCCAGTCGTCGTCGTTCAACGCGAGCCATCCGCCGATGTTCACGAACGCATCCTTCTTCGCGCTCATCGTCATGCCGTCGGCGAGCGAGAAGATCTCGCGCACAATCTCCGGAACCGATGTCTCGGCGTATCCGGGCTCGCGCGTCTTGATCAAGTACGCGTTTTCGGCGAACCGGCAGGCGTCGAAAAACAGCGGCACTTTGTGGCGCGAGCAGATCTCGCGCACACCGCGCATGTTCTCCATCGAGACCGGCTGGCCCCCGCCGGTGTTGTTGGTGATCGTGAGCATCACGATCGGGATGCGTTCGCGCTCGGCGGTCAGCAAGGTGTCGAGCGCCTCGAGATCCATGTTTCCTTTGAAGGGATGTTCGCTCTCCGGCTGTTTTCCCTCGGCGATCACGAGGTCTACCGGCTCGGCACCCGCCATCTCGACGTTCGCGCGCGTGGTGTCGAAATGCGTGTTGCTCGGCACCTTCGTGCCCGAGCCCGCGGCGATCGTGAAGAGAATTTTCTCGGCTGCACGGCCTTGGTGCGTGGGGATCACATGCTTGAACGGCATGAGGTCTTTCACCGCGCGCTCAAACCGATAGAACGACGGGGAGCCCGCGTAGCTTTCATCGCCTTGCATGATTCCCGACCACTGAGCCGCGCTCATGGCCGAGGTGCCGGAATCGGTGAGCAGGTCTATCATAACGTCGTCGGAGTGCAGATTAAACAGATTGTAGCCCGCGTTTTGAATAAGCGTACCGCGCTCTTCCTTGGTGGTAACGCGAATCGGTTCCACCGACTTGATCCGAAATGGTTCGATAATGGTTTTCATAACACCGACACTATATCACGGTTTCTTTTACCGCGCGTTGCAGTTCGGCTCTCAATCGGGCGCGAAACTCTTCTTCGTCTTCGCTGTCGTCGCGGATCTTCCACCGCTGCACACGAACATGATGCTTGAGAATCTCGAGCGAGCGATCGACGGTGTTGACCACGATACGACCTAAGGCCGATTCTTCGTCGTGGCGGAGCACGACCTCGAAAGCAAGCTCGGCAAGCTCGTCGAGCAGTGCTTGGTTGCGCTCCGATGCCAAGTCCTGCATGATCCCGTTGATTACGTCGAACACCACGTCGTTGATCGCTTGTTCCATCACGCTTCGGATCAGTGTGCCGAACACCGGAATCTGCTCGAGCCGCGCGAACTCACGGTTGGCGTTAAAGGCGTGGTTGATGCGATCTCTGACATAGGCGCGGATCTGCGGTCGGTAGCGCGGGTAATGCTGCTCCGCAACGGTCGCGATTCGTTGCGAGACCCATTCCACGAGCTCTTCTTTGTGAGGCTTCACCACGTCGGTCAAGACGCGATCGGCTACCGGCCCGCCGTGGCGCACCTCGTCCTGCAGATCGCTCAGGATGTTCACCGTCACCCGGTCGGACAACTCCTCCATCACCACCCCGTAGTACTTGCGCAGGAAGCGCACCGGGGCAATATCCGATAGGTCCACCACACCCACTCGCTGCAGCCGATACGTAATCGAGATAATCCGCAGCAAGCGCAGAAACCGGAAGCCGCCGATCGGAATCAAGCCGAGCAGATCGTACCAGTGCAGAATGGGATAGAAAAACCACCGGTGGTAGAGGCGCGCGCGTATCGCCATGATCCAGGCGACAAAGAACTCGCTCAGAAACACCGCGACAAACGCAAGGTCGATAAGAATGAAGCGCGGGTGAATCCGAGCCGCGTAGTACCGGAAAAAGCCGGGAGCCGATCGGGCGATGAGGTCTTGGATGGCCGGGTAACCGAACAGCCAGTCGAACACAATCCAGACCAGGTTCACAAGCAGAAGAACCACCATCAGGAAATCCAGCAGAAACAGCCCCAGCTGTCCGTTGCGCCGGATGTTGTTCAGTTTCATCGGTCACCCCGCAGTCGCCGCAATACGATTCTTCGCATCCTCCGTCGTTGCTTGTGTTGCAGCGTGAAAGAATTTAGAGTATATCCAGGGTAAAACTCAAGGTATACGACAATACGGTAGCGACAAAACTCGGGAGGTAGTGGTGAGTCTGAGAGAACGTGTGGTTAATGCGGTAATCCGCGCCCTCATCAAGATCGCGTGTAAACTCGAGGCGAGCGATCTCGAGAAACTCCCTCAGGACGGCCCCGGGATTTTGGTGGCTAATCATACCTCGTACCTTGAAGGCCCGATAATCTACGTGCTGATTAGACCGCGAGAGGCTACCGCAATCGCGAAGCGTGAGCTATGGAGCAATCCGCTTACCAAGTTTTTTATGAATACCTGGCATATCATCCCGATTTCGCGCGGTCGGGTCGACAGCGCCGCGATGAACGCTGCGTTGCAAGCGCTCGAGGAAGGCCGGTACCTTGGCGTTGCGGCCGAAGGCACCCGCAGCAAGACCGGCACACTCGGTAAAGGACACCCGGGAGCAACCTTCCTCGCGACCGCAAAGAATGCGCCGATCTATCCGGTGGCACAATGGGGGCTCGCAGAGCTCGGCACAAACCTGAAGCGCCTGCGTCGCACTCCTTTGACGATTCGGGTCGGCGCTCCGTTCTACCTGCGTAAACCCGACGACACCCCGATCACCAGTCGCGACCGGCGAAAAATGGTCGACGAGCTCATGTATCAGCTCGCGCTGCTGATGCCGGAAGAACTGCGCGGTCATTACAGCGACCTCTCGCAGCTCACGACCGAGTACCTCGATTTTCGCTCGTAGCCTGGGAACCGCCGCCCGAATGGTGCGGCGGCTGCCGGAACGGCTTGAAGAGTTTTGGCGCTTGTCCTATGATGAGAACACTCGGCAGGGGCAAAGGCAGCAACGACGCCGAGGAATTGGGCTTGGTCTATCAAATTTTGATCTATCAAATTAATGAGCTTTCATAAAACAGTTTCACAGATTTCGAGTGTTGCACTGGCCTTAGCGGTTCATCTGCTGACGGCGTCCGGCGCCCTGTTGGCGTTTTGGGCCGTGGTGTTGATCGTGCAAGGCGACGGTGAGCAGGCGCTCCGAGTGCTCGCGCTCGCGGCGGTGATAGACGCGTTCGACGGAACCGTAGCGCGGAGGCTCGAGATTCGTCGCCGATTGCCGCAGATCGACGGTGGTCTGCTCGACAACCTGGTAGATTACCTAACCTGGACCTTCGTTCCGCTGTTCTGGGCATGGACCTTCCTCGGAATTCCGTTCTGGGTCTGCTCCACGGCCTTGATCGCGAGTGTGTTTGGGTTCAGTCATACCGACGCCAAAACCCCCGACAACTTCTTCCGCGGATTCCCGTCGTACTGGAACGTCGTGGTTCTCTATACCTACCTCTTTGAGCTAGGGCCCACGATAGGATCGGCAATCATTCTCATCTGTGCGGTGATGGTGTTGATTCCGTTTAAGTTCCTCTACCCCAGCCGAACTCCGCACTGGTACAACACCACCATGGTGCTCTCGGCGGTTTACATGGTGATCGTGCTGATCATGATGTACTACTTAACCGCTGCCCCGGCGTGGCTGCCCACCGTATCGTTATTCTATCCGGTGTATTACGTGATTCTCTCGTTTGCGTTGGTTTACAAAAAGCGTCGCGCCCCACAAGCCGCAAACGCCGGTGCGACACCCCCGCGAACCGGGCCGACCCAGACCGAAGCGCTGCCGCACGAAGCTCAGCACTCCGCCGAAGAAGCCGACGCACCGGCACCGGACGAATCCGCGATCGCGTGGGACTCGGCGAACCCGCCGAACGATTGAGGTAGGAACACTCATCGCGCACAACTGCGTCTACGGTAATATCAAGCAATGCAAACCGGACTATTCGATCTACTGACCCCGCAGGCGGTGGTGCACGCGGTGGAGGAGTCGTTCTCGCTCACTTTGAACGGCACGGTCTTCCCGTTCCCAAGCTACATCAACCGCGTATACGGCGTAACAACCGACGAAGGCGAGGAGCTCGTCGCGAAGTTCTATCGGCCGGGACGGTGGAGCCGGGCGGCGCTGCTCGAGGAGCACCGCTTCATCGAAGACTGCGCGCGCGGCGATCTGCCGGTGGCAACCCCGATAGCCGATGCCGACGGCGACACGCTGTTGGAACTCGAGGTGGAGGGCGAGACAGAGGCCGGCGAGAAGCGGTGCGAGAGCTTTGCGTTCGCGCTGTTTCCGAAGCGAGGCGGACGAAACTTCGACGCCGAGAGCGATGAACAGTGGTTCAGACTCGGAGCGCTCGTCGCTCGATGTCACCTCGCGGGCGGCATCCGCGACGCCCCGAATCGCCCGGTACTCGCACCCTCAACCGCCACCGAATACGTTCGGGAGTTGCTCGAGGAGGGCGTGGTGCATCCCGACTGCCGCGAGGAGTTCGAGGCGCTGTGCGGCTCCACGATCGAAGCCTTCGGTTCGAGCTTCGACGGCGTGCGGTATCAGCGCGTGCACGGCGACTGTCACCGCGGCAACATCCTCGAGCGCCCGGGAGAAGGGCTGCTCTTGATAGACTTCGACGACACCATGACCGCTCCTCCGGTCCAGGACATCTGGTTGCTCCTGCCGGATCATGCCGAGCACTGCCGGCGCGAGCTCACGATGCTGCTCGAGGGCTACGAACAGTTCCTGCCGTTCGACCACCACACTACCGCGCTGATTGAGCCGCTGCGCTTCATGCGCATCATATACTTTTTGACGTGGCAAGCCCGACAGCGCCACGACTTCTGGTTCCGAAACGCGCATCCCGACTGGGGTTCCAAGGCGTTCTGGATCACCGAGATAGAAGACCTCCGCGCCCAGGCAAGCGCGATCGGCTGATCGCGACGCTGCAGGACGTGGCCGGGCGGCGCGACTTGCGCCCCCCGCGCGCCGAGAGCGATGCGCGGCCGTGCGCGTGGCGCAGCAGGGCGGCGCGGCAGCGCGGAGCGGGCCGCGCATCACACAAGGTTACGTTCGATGGTGGTGTCCCAGCTCTTACTGAACACCCTACTCTTTCCTTCATAGGCGTCGAGGTCGGCACGAATGCGAAACGTTTCGGAGTCCGAGGTCAAGAGCGTCCGTGTGACGGTACGGACCTGCCATTCGCCGCGCGAAAAGCTCCGCTCCCAGACGGTTTCCCCGCTCAGCGAGTCGTACTCGTCGACGAAGTTGGAGTACACCTCGGTTACCTTGCCGTGAATCACGAGGTCTATATCGTCGAGCCGAAAGCTTCCGCTGTCGTGAACAACCTCGAGGCGCGACTCCTCGCGCGCCAGATCCCTGATTACGGTCCAGGATTCCTTCCCCGATACGAGCAAGGTCTTCCTCACAGGCGGAGCTCCCACCGGCGGATCGAAGGCACGCAACGCCTCGTCTTCCCGGCGCGAAGGCCGAACAGGAAGGTCCAGCACACTGCTCTCCGGGTATAGGTGCAGCCGGGCAGGACGCGGCGAGGGCCAGGCGAGCGGCCAGTAACTCGTCGAGATCGAGAGACGAAACCGGTGCCCCGGCGGAAAGTCCTGCGCTATGTGGTTCATCGGAACGCGCACACGATATCGCCGCCCTACGTCAAGAGCACTCGGGCGTTCGTGTCCGTCTCGGTGCGTGAGATTGAGCAATCCGTAGGTCACTCTCGTAGCCTTGTCGTCGGGCGCCACATCCGAGAGACGCACCGCCACCATAGCGACCGGCTCGTTGGCGGAGAGCTCGAGCTCTACCACCGGCTGCCCGAGAATTTGAATGCCTTTCTCGAGCATCCGGCTCTCGAACACCAACGCGCCGCCGTCCTCCTCGCGTTGATCGTGCGGCAGGTCGGGCGGCGCCTGATAGCTGCACCATTTTCCGGCAAACAGCCCTACGCTGAGCGGCGATTGAATCTGCAGCTCGAGTTCCGGCTGCCCGCCGCTCGCGGCGGGCGGCTCACGGGATGGCTCGCGCCGCGGCTCGCCGCCGGACTCGGCGTTAAGCACGAGCGTGCCCTTCCCCAGCGCGTAGCGCCTGTGCTCGATGCGCGGCGACGGCCACTCCCACTCCGCCACCCAGCGCCCCGGGCGATGCTTATAGCTTGTGGTCGGCGGTACGCTGTCCTGCATCCAGACGCGGATCATCGGCTCGCTCATGATGCCGTTGTCATGGCCTTTGAGCCACCGGTTCCACCACCTAAGCTCTTCCTGCAGAAACCCGATCGCGGGACCGGGCTCTCCGAGGTGCGGGTATTTGTGACTCCACGGCCCGACCAGGCCCTTGCGAGGCACCTCGAGATGCTCCATCAACCGGAACACCGCGTTGGTGTACCCGTCGGCCCAGCCGCTCACCGCCATCACCGGGCAGCGAATCGCGCTGTAGTCTTCGCAGACCGAACCATGCTTCCAGTACTCGTCGCGGTGCGGGTGCCGCATCCAGGTCTCGAGCCATAGCCCGCTCTTCTCGAGACGCTCGAGCCAGATCGAGCGCCAGCGTTCCCCCACCAGCAGCGGGTCGGGAGGATGCGTGTTTTGATCGAACATCGTTGATGCCCATGAGAGGTTGTCGCCGAGTAGACACCCGCCCATGTAATGCACATCGTCGGCGTAGCGATCGTCGGTTGAGCACAGCGTAATCACGGCTTTGAGCTGCGGCGGCTGCATCGCCGCGATCTGCAGGCCGTTGAAACCGCCCCACGAGATGCCGATCATCCCGATAGCCCCGGTGCACCACGGCTGCGACGCGATCCACCGCAACACCTCCACGCCGTCGTCGAGCTCTTGCTGCAGGTACTCATCGGTCAGTACTCCGTCGCTCTCGCCGCTTCCTCGTAAGTCTACCCGCACGCAGGCGTAACCGTGCCCGGCAACATACGGCAGGTGCTGAAGATCGCGTTCGGCGGTGAGATCACGCTTGCGATACGGGATATACTCCAACACCGCCGGAACCGGGTCGTGCTCGGCGTCGGCCGGAAGCCAGATGCGCGCCGCGAGCGCAGCTCCGTCGCTCATAGGGATCAGCATATGCTCGATCTCGCGCACCGGGCGGGGAAACTCGCTTACGATTTCCATGCAAGCTCCACCGGCCTATCGGCCGATTGCGGCTTGTACTCGAACGGCAGCAGTTCACGACAGCGCATGTACTTATCGAGCAACTCCTTCCTGCTTCGAGCCCCTATGAAAACATGGGCAATCGCGTAGCTGTAGCTGTCCTGTTCGAGCAGATCGGAGAGCCGCATACCCACCTCCACCTGTGGTCGCACAATGACGTCCGGCATCTCGGCGCGCACCCGTTCGTAGTCGTCCTCGCTCGGCACGCGCGTAATTACTCCGTCCTCAAACAGTCGCCAGAAGAACTTCGCCGCACAGAAGAACTCACCCTCGCGATGGGGGAAGCTCGGGTCGTGCCCCAATCCGGTCTCTATTGTTGCGAGCTGATTCGTGACCCCGTCAACCTTCTCAAACAGATAGGAGTGCGACTGAGAAACCCGTGTGTTGATCTCGAGCAGCCAGATCTTGTCGTTTTGCCGATCCCAGAAGTACTCGATATTGAACGCACCGTTGTCGTAACCGAGCGCGCGAATCACGGTGCTCGTGAGCTCCTCCATCCGCTGCTGTATCTGGTCCGGCAGCGACGAAGGGTACTCGTAGCGAAAGAAGCTCACGTCGTTCTCGTAGCGGATGGAGTCGACGATACCGATTGTGCGCACCGTGCCGTTGTGCGAGTAGCCTTCGAGCGTACACTGCCGTCCGCCGATTATCGACTCGGCGAGGCAGGCGTGCCCGTCGACACCTTGAATCTCCGGCGGCAACTCTGCGAACTGCAACACGTGATTGAACGGCTCGGCAATCTGTTCGATACGCGCGCGGATCTCGGTGCACACCTCGGCGAAGGCCTGATCGCTGTCGACATAAAACCCGAGAAACGAGCCGGAGGACTTGATCGGCTTAACCCAGAATGGGTACGGCAGATCGATCTGCCGCAGCGCGTCAGGGTCGAACGGATTGAATACGCGAAACTCCGGGATGTGCTCGGGAATCACTGTGCGTTGCTCCATCCTACTCCAGTACTTGTGCTCGCACTTCAGCAAACTCTCGAGAGACGGAGAGTGCGTGCCGAACTTCCGGCAGAGAATCGGCAGCATCGTGCTCACCGGAAAATCCATGTAACCCACGATCGCGTCGACCGAGCGGCCGTTGCGAAATCCGTTGAGCTCTGCCTCTGCTCGCGACAGCATCTCGGCTACCGGAAAGTCGTAGGTCTCGAGGAACTCTTCGGGGGTAAGCAGGCCATGCAGCTCGTAGCGGGCGATGTTCGGAATGTTTCGAATAAAGGCACGATGGAAATCACTCAACCCCATGATGAAGACATTTTTCTTCATGTGTTCATCCTCCTCGAGCCGCCGTCACGACCACGCCTAAAGGCGCGCCGAGCGGCTCAGACTCTTCGTATTTGCCCGCGCTTTAACGAGACAATAGTATCGCTTTGCGCCGCAAAAGCAACAAAAAACGCGTCGGTTTTTTCGGAATCCGGTGGCGCAGCCCTCGCGGTGGCGCAGCCCTCGCGGTGGCGCAGCCCTCGCGGCGGGCAGCCCTCGCGGCGGGGCAGCCCTCGCGGCGGCAGGTCTTCACGACCGGGCGAAGCATTTGCTATAGTGCAAGCCAATGGCGAAAGAGATACTCAAACAATGGAAATCCACCGACTCCTCGGAGCTTTACGGCATCAAGGAGTGGGGCGCGGGTTACTTCGATATAAACGCCGACGGTGAGGTAACGGTCACGATCCCGTTTCGTGGGGGCAAAGTGGCGGTGAGCCTCAGCGATATCGTAGCCGGAAGCCGCGCGCGTGGGTTAGGAATGCCGCTTCTGCTCCGCATCGAGAACCTCCTCGACGCGCAGATCACGCGGCTCAACGAGAGTTTCCGAAAGGCGATGCGCGAGTACGGCTACACAGGCCCATACCGCGGAGTCTTCCCGATCAAGGTCAATCAGCAGCAACAGATCATCCAGGAGCTCACGCGCTCCGGCTCAAAATACGGCCACGGGCTCGAGGCCGGAAGCAAGGGCGAGCTTCTCGTAGCGCTCGCGATGCTTACCAGCACCGACAGCCCGCTGATCTGCAACGGCTACAAAGACCGCGAGTTCATAGACCTCGGGCTGCAGGCGACGCGCATGGGCTACAACGTCTTTTTTGTCGTCGAGATGCTCGGCGAGTTACCGCTGATCATTGAACGCGCCAAGGCGACAGGCGTTCGTCCCAACCTCGGCGTTCGGCTCAAACTCGCCGCGCGAGCAGGTGGGCACTGGAGCGAGTCGGGCGGCGACTTCAGCCTGTTTGGGCTGCGCACCACGCAGCTCGTCGATCTGCTGGACACACTCAACTCCGCCGAGATGCTCGACTGCTTGAAACTGGTGCATTACCACCTCGGCTCGCAGATCCCGAATATACGCGACGTGCGGCACGCGGTGCACGAGACCGCGCGCTTCTATGCCGACCTTGCCGCCGAGGGTGCGCCGATGGGCTATATCGACCTCGGAGGCGGGCTCGGGGTCGATTACGACGGCTCGCGCACCAACTTCGTGCACAGCATGAACTACACCATGGACGAGTACTGCGCCGACGTTATCGAGGTGATCATGAATGTACTCGACGAACACGAGCTCGAACACCCAACCGTCATAACCGAGAGCGGTCGTGCGACGGTAGCGTACTCCACGGTGTTGTTGTTCGACACGCTCGAGGTTTCGCGCTCCGAGCCGCACCCGTTGCCCGAGAAGCTACCCGAAGACGCGCACGAGATGCTGCTCAATATCGAGGAGGTGCTCCACAGTTTGAGCCTCAAGAACCTGCAGGAGTGCTACAACGACGCGCTCTATTACCGTGAGGCGGTGCGCGACCACTTCAAGATTGGTGGTCTAAGCCTTCGCGAACGCGCACTCGCGGAGGACTACTTCACCGAGATTATGCGGCGCATGGCGGCGCTCAAGGGTAGGCTCAAGCGTGTTCCTACCGCCCTCGAGAGCCTCGACGACGCGGTCTACGACGTAGTGTACGGCAACTTCAGCGTGTTCCAGTCGCTTCCGGATACCTGGGCGATCGACCAGGTTTTCCCGGTCATCCCGATAAGCCGGCACACCGAAGAGCCGAACCGCAAGGCGATCATCGCCGATATCACCTGCGACTCCGACGGGAAGATCGACCGCTTCCCCGACTTTCACGACGTGCGCCACACACTGCCGATTCACGATATCGGAGCCGATGAAGAGTACGTCTTCGGCGTGTTTCTCGTCGGGGCGTATCAAGAAACGCTCGGCGATCTGCACAACCTCTTCGGCGACACCAACATCGTCAGCGTGCGCGTAAACGAGGACGGCTCGTTCGACTTCACCAACGAGATGCCCGGAGACTCAATCGGTAATGTGGTCTCGATGGTTAACTACGACCCAAAGCTCTTGCTTCGGATGTTCCGCGAGAAAGCCGAGCAGGCGGTTCGTGACCGAAAGCTGACGGTCGACGAGCGGCGACGGATTCTCGAGACCTACGAACTCAGCTTGCGCGGATACACATACTACAAACGTTGAACGATTGAAGCGCCGGCGGCCTTCAAGCACTGCACACTACCCAAGGGGCCGAGGAGGCTATCATGGCAAAGGTACTGATCATCGGCGCAGGAGGCGTCGGACAGGTGGTAACACACAAATGCGCGCAGAACCCGGAGGTGTTCTCCGAGATCGTGCTCGCGAGCCGCACCGAGAGCAAGTGCCGCCGCATCGCCGAGCAGATCGAGCGCCCAATCAAAACCGCGCAGGTGGACGCCGACCAGGTTCCGCAGACGGTTGAGCTCATTGAGCGCGAGAAACCGGCGCTGGTAATCAACGTGGCGCTCCCGTACCAGGACCTCACGATCATGGACGCCTGTCTCGAGACCGGTGTCGACTACCTCGATACCGCCAACTACGAACCGCCCGACGACGCGCGCTTTTCGTACTCCTGGCAGTGGGAGTACCACGAACGCTTTCGCGAACGCGGTCTCATGGCGTTGCTCGGTAGCGGGTTCGACCCCGGTGTAACGAACGTCTTCACCGCGCACGCGCGCAAGCACCACTTCGATCGCATCGAGACGCTCGATATCATCGACTGCAACGCGGGCGATCACGGTAAGCCGTTCGCAACCAACTTCAATCCCGAGATCAATATTCGCGAGGTAACCCAAAACGGGCGCTACTACAAGGACGGCGGTTGGGTAGAGACCGGTCCGCTCGAGGTGGTAGAGGAGTTCGATTTTCCCGACGGTATCGGACCACGCAAGATCTACCTCATGTACCACGAGGAGCTCGAGTCGATCACCAAGCATCTGCCCGAGATCCGCGAAGCGCGATTCTGGATGACGTTTTCCGACAGCTACCTCAAGCATCTCGAGGTGCTGCAGAACGTCGGCATGACCAGGATCGACCCGGTGGAACACCAGGGGGTGAAGATCGTCCCGTTACAGTTTCTCAAGTCCGTGCTGCCCGACCCGGCCTCGTTGGGGCCCGATACCAAAGGCAAGACCTGCATCGGCTGCGTGATCGAGGGCACTCGGGACGGACAACCGCGCAAGTACTATGTCTACAATATCTGCGACCACCAGCAGGCCTACCGCGAGGTGCGGTCGCAGGCGGTGTCGTATACCACCGGCGTGCCGGCGATGATCGGCGCCAAGATGATGCTGACCGGCGCGTGGCGCGGCGACGGGGTGTTCAACATGGAGCAGTTCGACCCCGACCCGTTCATGAAAGCGCTCAACAGCGACGGGCTCCCATGGCACGAGACCTTTCTATGAGTTCGGGCTCAAGCGGCAGCACCGGACCAGTAGGCTCGGGCGCGGATAACTCAGACGCGCACGAATTAGCGGCCCGCACCTCCGGCGCGCGCACCTCCAGCCCCCGCCCCTCCGGCGCGCGCGGTTCGGCGGCCCGCGGTTCGGCGCCGTTTGCGGGGTTCGACCCGGACGCCGTGCCGTCGCCGAGCTTCGTAATCGATGAGCGCGCAATCGAGGATAATCTCGCGGTGCTCGGCGAGGTTCAAGAACGTTCCGGCGCGGTTATCCTCATGGCACTCAAGGCCTTTGCGCTTCCCGCGGTGTTTCCGCGTGTCGCCGAGGTGCTGAGCGGCGTGTGTGCGAGCGGACCGTACGAGGCTCGCCTCGGGAAAGAGTGTCACGGCGGCGCGGTGCATACCTTTTCGCCGGCCTACTCGCCCGACGATCTCGAAGAGGTGCTCGCGCTCTCGGATCACGTGGTGTTCAACTCGCCGAGTCAGTGGCTGCGCTACCGAGAGCGCTGCCGAGAGAGCCGCTGCGAGTTTGGGCTGCGCGTGAACCCCGAGCATTCCGAGGCCGAGCCCGCGATCTACGACCCCTGCGCCCCCTACTCCCGGCTCGGTACCACCGAGCGAGCGCTTCGCACCGCGCTCGCCGAGACGCCGGGTCTGCTTGAGGGCATCACCACGCTTCATATGCACACGCTCTGCGAGCAAGGCAGCGAGGCGCTCGAGCGTACCGTTGCCGCCCTCGAGCAACGCTTCGGCGAGTGGCTGCCGCATATGCACCGGCTCAACCTCGGCGGCGGGCATCACATCACCAAACCGGAGTACGACCGCGAGCGATTGATCGCGCTCGTGAAACGCTTGCGCGAGACCTACGACCTCGAGGTCTATCTTGAGCCCGGTGAGGCGATAGTACTCGGCAGCGGTGTGCTGGTAGCCACGGTGCTCGACGTGATCGAGAACGGTATGCAGATCGCGATACTCGACGCCTCGGCCACGGCGCATATGCCGGACGTGCTCGAGATGCCGTATCGCCCCGAGATCCGCGGCGGAGGTATGCCCGGAGAACGCGCGCACACCTATCGGCTGGGCGGCCCTACCTGCCTCGCCGGGGACGTCGTCGGCGACTACTCCTTCAACGAGCCGCTCACACCGGGCGACCGTCTGGTGTTTGAAGACATGGCGCACTACACCTTCGTTAAGACCACGATGTTCAACGGCGTTCCGCACCCCGCGCTTGCGCTCTACCACTCCGGCACCCGCCGGCTGCGCGTGCTACGACGCTTCGGGTATCACGACTTTCTCACGAGGTTGAGCTAATGAGCACCCAAAACCGACGACCGGAGCAGCCGACGGAGCACCCGTCGGAACAGCCGACGGAGTCCGAGACCGCTCAGGCGGCGAGCTACCCGCGGTTTCTCGAGAGTGAGATCGAGCAACCCGCACCCGAGGCCGCGCGTGTTCACGTGATCCCGGTGCCGTACGAGCGCACCGTTTCCTACGGAGGCGGCACCGCGGCCGGGCCGGGGGCGATCATCGAGGCCTCCAATCAGCTCGAACTGTTCGACGGACACGGCGTCCCGGCCGAGGCCGGACTATACACGCACCCGCCGATCGAGTGTAGCGGCCCGCGCGAAGCCGTCTATGACCGAATTCGTGCGGCGTGCGAGGCGGCCGTCGGCGCCGGCGCGCTGCCGGTAGTGCTCGGCGGCGAACACTCGATCAGTCTACCGGCGATCGAAGGAGTGAGCCGCGCGGTCGCCCGAGCAGCGGCTCGCGCCGGCGGCGCGGAAGCGGAAGCGCTCGGGGTGGTGCAGTTCGATGCTCACGCCGACCTTCGCGACAGCTACGAAGGCGACCGGTTCAGCCATGCCACGGTGATGAAACGCGTGCTTGATTCGGGCTACCGCGTGCTGCAGCTCGGTGTTCGCGCGCTCTCGCCGCAGGAGGTCACGCTGCGCGAACAGCTCGTAGCCGAGGGGCGGCTGGTGTACCACGACGCCGCCGAACTGGTGCCCGGGAGAACACGAGAGATTCCGATCCCCGAGCAGATTCCGCAGCAGGTTTATCTCACGATAGACCTCGACGGGTTAGACCCGTCGATCATCCCGGCGACCGGCACTCCGGAGCCCGGCGGGTTCGAATGGTATCAGATCCTGGCGTTGATAGACTCGGTCGCGCGCCGGCGCCGTATCGTAGGGCTCGACCTTGTTGAGCTTGCGCCGGTCGCGGGGCTGCACATGGCGGATTACGCCGCCGCGCGTCTTGCGTACCAGACGATCGGGTCGGCGTTGCGACACGCCGCCGAGTAGCATAGGTGTTAGACCCGGGGCCGGGGATCCGGGCAGCTACACGCCTCGATTGCGTCGTTTGCGGCGGTACTCGGGAAGACCGGTGAGGTTTTTGCTCAGATATACGTGCTGAAGCGCTTTGCCGAACCCCTGACCTTGAAAGAATTTCAACGCGCCGGTGTTCTCCGAAGCGGTATCAACCATCATCATGCGCGCGCCTTCCTCGATGCAGGTGTCGGTAAAGCGGTCGAGCAGACGTTTCGCAACCCCGCTGCCTCTATACTCAGGGTCCACCCCCAGCCACAGTAAGTGCGCATAAGTCCAGGCACTGCCGCGCTTATCGATCAAGGTACCGATCGCAAACCCTATCACGCGCTCGTCGGCCTCAGCCACGAAGCAGAGCTCGCCGTCGGACACAAACAGAGCCGCAAGCTCGTACTCATCCCAGGTTCGATAGAGGCTCGGCCAACGATCGGCGGTGAACAAGCGCTCGCCGAGCAGGTAGACAGGCTCGAGATCTCCAAGCTCCATCTCACGTATTTCCGGAGCCTCGCGCTCCCCGTTGGCGGTGTTCTCGCTATGGTGTTCCAATTGCGACATACTCTTGTTGCGAGCTCCTAACTCCGTCGCGCTCCTAATCTCGAAGGACCAGCATGTTGTACCGCCGATTGGTGCGAATGCGAATGATCTCACGGTTGCGTTCGGTCACGGTTACATTGACCAGATAAAACACATCGGGAGAAAGCGTTCGAACAGCGTAAAACCCGTTGCTGCCGTTACGCTCGAACACGAGAAAACCGTCCTCGAAGCGCCAGCTGTCGTACGGGAAGTCTTCAAGCGTGTGTTCAACAGCACCGTCGGCCTCGAGTACAAGCTCCCCGTCGGGCTGTTGCTCGAGCGCTCCGTTTTCGTGATCCGACAACGAGTACCCGCTCAAACCTTCGGCGTGGTGCACGCGCCAGGTGCCTACCCAGTCGATCTCGTCGTTGTCCTGTGCCGCAGCCAAGCTCGCCACGAGCACAAACACCGCCACTAGTACTGCCGGCTTTCTCATATTTCCTCCGTCGTGTAGTCCGATCTCGAGCAACGCGCCATGACTGCGCAGCACCCTGCTTCACATTATCGACAAACCCGCACCGGAATGAAAGCCCCGTGCGCGCCGATTCGCCGCCCGAATGGAAGCCGCCCGGGCTTCGTTTAGCCGAGTTGTAGCTTACGAAGCTTCGGCGCGATCACGACCCTGCAGTAGCCGGCCGACGGGTTTCGGTTGTAATAGTCGTGATGATACTGTTCCGCCGGAAAAAATCTGTCAAGATCCACGATCTCGGTAACCACCGGAACTGAGTATACTCCGGAGCCGTCGAGCGCCGCTTTCGAGTCTTCGGCCTGCCGACGCTGCTCCTCGTTGTGGCACAGCACCATCGAGCGATACTGCGTCCCGACGTCGCCCCCTTGCCGATTCAAGGTCGTGGGATCGTGCGCCCGCCAAAATACCTCCAGGAGATCCCGATAGCTGATCCGCTCCGGGTCGAAGGTTATCTGCACCACCTCGGCGTGCCCGGTTCGTCCGCTGCACACCTCGTCGTAGCTGGGCTCGGCGGTATCACCACCGGCATACCCCGGCTTAACCTCGAGCACGCCCTCGATCCGTTGAAACACCGCCTCGAGGCACCAAAAGCACCCTCCCCCAAAGGTCGCCTGCTCGCTCATCTATACACTCCTTTCCACGTCTGCCTGCACTCGCCGCTCGACCGTGGCCGTAAGATCATCGTTGTCATTGAAAAAATATAGCACCGCAGCACCGGCCGCGGCGAGCAGATCGATGCCGCTATCGATACCGTAAGCAGGCCGCGATGCCGCGATTGCCGGCTACGAGCCTGGCTGCGCCCACAGCGTGCCGGTGCGTGGGCTTGCCGGTGTGTGGGATTGCCGGTGCGCGGGCTTGGCACCCGACAGGCTTGCCGATTTGCGGTGGTGTTGCTACGGTGGCGCCATGGCCGGACGCAGTGGCGATAGACGACGGGCGGCAGCCCGAGAACTGCATGACACGGTCGCCGAGATCGAGCAAGCTGCAGCCGAGCTGTTTGAGCTCCAGGGCGTCATCGCGGACTCCTCGAGCCTCATTCTTTGCGACAAGGCCGGGTTTCTGCAGCTTTTGTCACGCAACCTGCGGCTGCACCTCGTCCCGGGCGTGCTCGCCGAGACCGGGTTCGAGGCGCGGCATCTCGAGCGGCTCGAGACGCTGTCGGGGTACAGCGAGCCCGAGACCGATCGCGCCGTAACTCGCGCCGCGCGCGAGACCGGCTTACCGCTTCTCAGCGACGACCGCGCAATGCTTGAGCACCACGCGCGCGCCGGCGGCCGCTTCTATAACGCCGTCATGGCCTTAGCCGCGCTGTTCGCGCGCGGTGCGGTATCGGTCGAGGCCTTTGAAGACTTTCGCGACGCGTTGTATCGACACTGCCGTTACTCACCGCAGGTTCGTGCTTTCGCCGACGGCGTCTATCGCGAACTTCGGAAACGCCGCGGCGAGTAGTTCGAGCTCCGCGAGGCAGGCGACGGCTCGGCCTCACGCCTCTGCTCGCCGGTTAGACCGGCGACGCCCGCGCAGACCGGCGGGAGATCGAGCTCCGGAACAAGCCGACGCGCCAGTGCCAAGCTGCGATCCCCGGGCGCCACACGCTCGAGGCCCACTATGCCTTTCCGGAGCCGGTCGGCGGCTACATCTGCGGTGCTCAACCGGCCGCTGCGCTGGTACTGCGAGAAGGCGTGCAGTCCGTCGAGCAGCACACGGCGGGCCCTATAGTAGCGCTGCATCTCGGCGGTGCTGCTCAGCGGCCGCAGTTGCGTCTCGTCGAAGGCCTGAAACACCGGAAGAAGCTCACGGTCGTACGCCCTGGCCCAGTACGCTACGCTTCGCACGACGCGGGTGTTACGCTTCTGCAGTTCGGGGTTTCGCCGAACGCGGTACGAGTAAAGCCCGAGCGCGGAATAGCGCATCAACGAGATCAGAAAGCACTCGCGCGGCGGCAGCTGTTCCGGATACCCCTCGTTTCGGATTACCTCGTACGGGTCGAACCCCTCGGGAGATCCTGCGCGAGCATCGAGGCGCGCGAGCGCCTCACGAAACGCCTGCTGCACCGCGACGAAGAGCTCGCCGGAGCCTCCGCTGAGATCGGGATGCGTCTCTTTACAGAGCCGCCGATAGGCGCGGATGATCTCCGCCTCCGAGCGCCGGGGAACCGAGAGGAACCGCTGTATTGCGTTCCGTAACGCGTCGTCTTCAGGCTTCACGTTGAGCTCAATTATAGCCGCTTGAGCCCGAAGCATGCTACCGTACTAACGATGAGCGATGAAGCCGAGTACATAGAACGACTGCGCGCGCGAATGGTGGAGCGACAACTCGCCCTCCGCGGCATTACCAACCGGCGCGTGCTCGAGGCGATGGCACGCGTGCCTCGGCATCTGTTCCTGCCCGCGGAACCGCCGGAAGAGGCGTACGCCGACGGCGCGGTCGCGGTGGGGCATGGGCAGACCTGCTCGCAGCCGTACGTCGTCGCGTACATGACCGAATGGTGCGAACCGAGCGCGCAGGACCGAGCGCTCGAGATCGGTACCGGAAGCGGCTATCAGGCCGCGGTCCTGGCCGAGCTCTGCCGCGAGGTAATAACGATTGAACGCGTGGAGACGCTGGCCGAAGCCGCCCGCGAACGCCTCAAGAGGCTCGGGTACGAGAACGTGACGGTGCTGTGCGACGACGGCTATGCGGGATACCCCGACGCTGCTCCGTTCGACATTATTCTCATTACCGCAGGGGCGCCGTCGGTGCCGCCCCCTCTGCTCGAGCAGCTCTCGGAAGCGGGGCGGTTGGTTGCACCGATCGGACAAGGCGCCCAGCGCATAACACGCTATACCCGGCAGTTTGGAGGCCTCCACCGCGAGAACGGTCTCGATGTGCGCTTTGTGCCGTTCATCACCGACCGACAGTAGACCGGCTCGGGGGCCTACCGACGCGGCGCGAGTTTATCGGCCCAGTTTTCCGGAAAGCCTTTGCGGTAGTTTCTCCAGCGCGTACCGTACCGGCGTCGGTGCCAAACCGCGTACCCCACGCGTGCCATAGACGGGAGCCCCACCACCGGCAGGTAGAGCGGCCCAAGCAGCCGCGACTGCACCGTGTGCCCGATCTCGTGGCGGAGCACCTCCTCGGGGTCTCGGCCCCGCACCCTGAACCAGAACACGAACGCCCCGAGAGAAACACCGAGCCTGTTGGTGCGCACGCAGATCCGCCCGTAGCGCCTGCCTGCCTCCAATGCCGATCCGCTCGCCAAGACTACTGCCGCCACCGCCGCCCCGAGCAGGCTTTGGGGCAGTTCCCACGTAACGAACAGCCCCACTGAGCCCGCGCGCCGCAGCCGGGCCACGGTCGCCGCCCGTGACACTCTTCCGCCGTGATCACCCATAACCGGCCAGAGCTTGACACAAACGGCCGAATGTTTCTATAACCAGAAACAGATCATGAAAAGATCGCTCGACGAACTGGCCGAGACCTTAACCCATATCGACGACCGTGAGCTGATGCTCGAGTTCCTGCGCGAGCTCTTAACCGCACGAGAAGCTGAGCGAATCTCAGGACGATGGGAGATCGTGAAGCGCTTGAGTGAAGGAGTCCCCCAGCGCCGTATCGCCGAGGAACTCGGTCTGTCGCTGTGTAACATCACCCGCGGCTCCCGAGAACTGAGGCGGCGTGAAAGTGCGATGCGCACGGTGCTCGAGCGCGAAGGCTATCGTCCGTCGCATCTCGACGATCACTCCTAAACCGGCAATAGCCCACCCGGCATCCTCGAACTCAGCGCCCTCGACCCCTCGTAGAAGCACGGCAGTTCGTGCTACGCTCGCGCTCGATGCCGGAAGAGACGCGCTCGCACGCACAACCCGCATACGGCGGATACTTACTGGTGGCAGCAGCCGCAGCGCTCTGGGCCACTTCGGGGCCGATCTCGCGCGTGCTGTACGCCGAGGGAGTAACACCGCTTGAGCTCGCGTTCTGGAGAACCGCGGCCGCCTCGGTTCTGTTTATCGCGCGGCTCAAGTTCACCGAGCAACCAACCGACGGTCGTGTCACCGTTCGAGATCTACCCGCGCTTGTGCTGTTCGGCGCGTTCGGGATCGGCGCCTTCATGGTTTCACTAGCGTACGCGATCGAGACCGGGGGCATAAATCTCGCGGTCATCTTGTTGTATACCTCGCCCGCCTTCGTTGCGCTCGGCGCACGCGTGTGGTATCGCGAACTACTGACGCTACAGAAGACCTCGCTCATCACACTGACGATGCTCGGCGTGATCCTGATCGCAACAGGTGGAGGAAGGGGCATCAACGTAACCGCCGTATCGCTGTTCTGGGGCTTCGCCGCCTCGTTAACCTACGCGGCGTACTATTTGGTCGGGAAATGGGCCACTGCTCGCTACAGCCCGCTGCGGATCCTCGCCTATGTCTTCCCGGTAGCGGCGCTCGCGATCCTACCGTTTGTTGAGTTCGGCGGCTACTCCCCCTCGGCGCTGATTTGGCTTGCCGTGCTCAGTATCGCGACCACCTATCTGCCGTATCTGCTGTACTACCGCGGCCTTGTCGAGGTCGAGATCTCACGCGCGGTTGTGGTCGCGACGGTTGAACCGGTAATCGCGGCGGTATTCGCGGCGGTGTTCTTCGCGGAGTTCTACTCGCTCCAAGCGCTGGTGGGCGCGGTACTGGTGGTTGTCGCCGCGGTGCGCTCCGCCTCGGCGGAATCACCGCAGGCGCAGATAAAGCGGGCGTAACCCGAGGCGCCTTCTACGTGCCGCGCGGCCCGCAGCCCTGCTCACCCCACATGGCCCGCACTCGCCTGGTCGACACGCGCCTGGTTCACATGGGCCACAAGCGCTACAAGCGCGCGATTTGACGTTTTCGGCGAAACCGGGGTAGAATTCGGCTCTTGATGCCGCCACCGTCGGGGTGCGGCGAGTCTTGCCGAAGGGAGGCCTATGACGCAGAAAGAGCGCAACGGGGTTAAGTTCAAACAGTACACCCTCCAGAACATCGACGAAATCCTACAGCTACAGCAGTTGACCGAACACCAGCGCTTCGAGCTCGAGGTGCTGGCGAGGGTCTTTCCGTTCAAGACCAATCGGTACGTCGTGGATGAGCTCATCGATTGGCACAACATTCCTGAAGATCCGATATATCAACTTACCTTTCCTCAGAGAGGCATGCTCAGCGATGCGGAGTATGATCGAGTCGCGGAGATCGTTCGCAGCGGGAACGGATCCGGCGAACAGCTGGCCGCCGCGGTCGACGAGATTCGCTACAACCTAAACCCGCATCCGGCCGGGCAAATGGAGATGAATGTTCCGGTCTGGGAAGGCGAGAGGATCGAAGGAGTTCAGCACAAGTACGACGAAACCGCGTTGTTCTTCCCGCAGGCAGGCCAAACCTGTCATGCCTACTGTACCTTCTGCTTTCGCTGGGCGCAGTTCGTCGGTATCGACGAGTTGCGCTTCGCCGCCCCGAACATGGACCGGTTCGTCCAGTACCTCAAAGCACACCCCGAGATCACCGACGTCTTGATCACCGGCGGCGATCCCATGGTGATGAACTCCAAGATGCTTCGCAAAGTCATCGAACCGTTACTCGATCCTGAGCTCGAACACCTGCAAAACATTCGCATCGGAACGAAGTCACTCGCTTACTGGCCGCACAAATACGTCGATGAACGCGACGCGCCGGAGGTTCTCGAAGCGCTCGCCGCGGTAGTGAAGGCCGGCAAGCACCTTGCGATCATGGCGCACTTCAACCATCACCGCGAGTTGGATCCGCCGATCGTGGCCGAGGCGGCTCAACGCCTGCAAGCCATCGGTGCGGTGATCCGCACGCAGTCTCCCCTGATTCGTCACATCAACGACGACCCCAAAGTCTGGGAGAAGATGTGGGAGCGACAGGTGCAACTCGGGATGGTTCCGTACTACATGTTTGTGGAGCGCGATACCGGAGCCCGGGATTATTTCGCGGTGCCTCTCGCCGAGGCCTATCAGATTTACCGCGAGGCAATCCGCAACGTATCGGGGCTCGCGCGGACCGCACGCGGGCCGAGCATGTCGGCGACGCCCGGTAAGGTAGAGATCCAGGGTATTGCCGAGGTAGGAAACGAGAAGTTCTTTGTGTTGCGCTTGATACAGGCCCGTAACGCCGAGTGGGTCCAGCGGCCGTTCTTCGCACGCTTCGACCCGGATGCGACCTGGCTCAACCAACTGGTACCGGCCTTCGGAGAGTCGGAGCAGTTTTTCGACTCACAACTACAGGTCGGTGAGCGAGACGGTCTACCGGGTGCGATCCGGATGTAGTCCCGCCCACAACCGCTCGCTCGGCGCGTGGCGGCTGGGCAACGCGTGGCAGCTGGGCGGCGCGTGTTGGGGCGCCGGCGGGCGGTGGGGCGTTGGGGGGCGGTGGGGCGGTGGGCCGTTGGGGGGTGGGCGCGTGTTGGGGCGCCGGCGCGTGGTCTATCTTCGGCTTTTTCGGCCGGCCCCTTTTGCACGGTCGAGCGCTTTCTCGATACGCTCGATCTGCTGCTCATAGCGCGGGTCGGGCGCGAGTTCGTACGCCTCGCGATACCACCGCAGCGCCTCCGGCAACTCTTGGTAAAACTCGTAGAGAATCTTACCGAGCCCGGCCCGGGCGGTAAACTGCGTGTCGTCGAGCTCGGCGGCGCGGCGGTACTCGGCGAGAGCCGTGTCGAGGTCGCTTCGTAGAAGCGCGTTCTCGGCGTCCGAAACCGCCTGTTGAGCGCGGACCGCTTTCTCGAAACGCTCGTCGTCCTCGACTATCGTCAGGCGGCGGGCGATAAGCGCATACTCGGCACCTTCCACGTGACGTAGCAGTTTCGTGAGGTACTTGCGAGCCGCATCGCGCCGACCGGTTTGATACGCCAGTTCCGATAAGGCCTTCAAAGTGTGAGTGGTTTCACCGAAGCGCTTCAGCTCCTCCCGGAAGTAGCCTTCGGCTTCGTCGTGCTTGCCTTGAGCAAAGCACGCAAGCCCCATATTGTAACGCACACCTTCGCCTTCAGGTACAGCGTCGTAGATCAGCCTAAAGTATTGCTCGGCCTGCTCGTAACGTCCGGCGCCAAGATGCCGCAGAGCGTGCTGTTCCCAGCGCTGCAGTCGTAGTCGTTTGAAGAACGCCATGTTACTCCTCCGGAAGCAGCCTCTCGAGCCACGCGAGCCAGTTTGATCCCATAACCGCGCCGATTTCCGGCTCGGGCACCCCCGCCTCCGACAGCGCCTGCGCCATACGAGGGAGGTCGCCGACGGTTTCGATTCCTTCCGGGCAACTCTCGGCTCCGAAGCCACCGTCAAAATCGCTTCCGATCCCGATGAAGCGATACCCACCGGCGATCTCGGCGGCAGCCTGCACCGCCTCGGCGACCCGCGCGAGCCCGACGCCGGATTTGCCGTGCTCCGACTGCCACTCAGAGTTCAGAGCCCAGTTCACCGGCATGATGCCGGCAACGCCCTCGCGCCGGCCGAGTTCCTTGAGAGCCCAGCTCGGCAACTGACGCGGGCGGTCGGCCACCACGCGCGGATTGGCATGGCTCGAGCAAACCGGGCCGCGATAGCGATCGAGCGCTTCCCGCATCGCTTCGTCCGCCATGTGGCTGATATCGAGCGCAAACCCCGCGCGCTCCATCTCCGAGAGCAACGCTCGCCCGGCATCGGTCAACGGACCGGGTTCGCCGCTGCTGCCGGTATAGGTGTTGCGATGCCACGCAGGGCCGATAATGCGCACGCCGCGCTCGTACCATTCAGCCACCTCGGTAGGCTGCGTCACGCAGTCCGCATTCTCGATCAGTAACACGACCCCGACCTGCCGCTCAAGCCCGTTATGCCGGCGTTCAAGCACGGCCTCGAGCTCGCTGCGGCTGCGAACCCAGCCGAGGCGGTCGTCCTCGGCGATCCAGCTTTGGTACAGCGAGAACTGCCGAAGAGCCTCGGCTCGTGCTTCCGATGGGGTGTGGTAGCCGCGCTCGCCCTTCTCGGCGTGCGTCGCCGGCAAAGTGTAGATGGTCGCGAACACCACCGCTACCCTCGCCTCGAGAAGCTCCGGAACGCCGAGCATGCACCTACCTCGTCGCCCGTCACGCGAGACTGCCGCTGCTTCGTCTTTTCGTATTGCGTAGGCGGAGCGACGATAGTCGCGGCCATATAGCAACCCGTTAAACGCGAGATCTTCGTGCGCGTCCACGATGGGAAAGAAACTCATAGTGATTGGGGAGCCCGTCCGCGCGTGCTGCGCGACCGGCTTGCTCTAATGCCGGCGGTCTTGGTTGTCCGGGCGCGGCCGAGCTTCGTTTACTCGCAGGTTGCGCCCTTCAAACTCGCCACCGTCGAGCGCCGCGATCGCGTCGCGCGCGGCCTGGGGGTCGGCCATCTCAACGAACCCGAACCCTTTCGAGCGACCGGTCTGCCGATCGGTAATGATGTTGACCGACTCGACATCGCCGTACGGCTCGAACAACTCGCGCAGCGTATCTTCCTGCGTACCGAAACTCAAGTTACCGACGTAAATCCGCTTCTCCATACCCCTCGTCATCCTTTGCTTTCGCGCCCAGGTCAGGCCGGAATTACCGTTTAGTATCGCATAGGTCGCCACAAAACACCACGAAAACCTTGCGCCGGATTTCGCAGGATTTCGCCGGGTTCGTGATCGACAACCGGGCGTGCGCCGGACACCGCGTTCGGCAGGCATACCGCTTGCGTGCGGAATTTGGTGATTGCACCGCTTTGGTGGTATTATTCGGGCAGAATGAAAAGCCCCGGCTACGCACGACAGCTTGTTGCGGTATTGGCGGTCGCATTGACGCTTGCATGGGTTGTAGGGTTGTCGCAGATCCTCATTCCGTACGCGCTCGATGCCGGCGTGCCGGAGGCGAGAGCCGATCTGAACGGGGCGGCCGAAGACACCTCGCCCGAAAACGCCGAGGGGCGCAGCCACGCAGAGGGCGACCCGCCGAGATACTCAATAGCTCCGGTTGACGAGCAGGAAGACGAAGTGCCGGGCAGGCGCCAAATGCACGCGCTCGCCGAGGCCTACCCCGATCGCATCGAGGAGATAGCGGTGCGCGAGGATCAATGGGCGGCGCGCATAGACGGTACCTGGTACTACTTTTCGGAAGGCAGAATGCTGCCGCGCGAGCTGATAGACGAGTACGACGAGTTCACCGGGGTACGCCTCTACCGCTACCGCACCGGCCCGGCGGAGTTGCCCGAGATAGACGAAGAGCGCGCCGAGCAGCTGCGACGGCGTATGCGCGAGCGCGAGGCCGACCCGCCGGTGCGGCACAACGGGTTTCTCGACGCGCTGTACGGCGTCTCGTCGGCCCGGGATGCCGACCGAAAGATGGAGCGTATTCGGTTTCTTGGACTCAGCACACGCGTTCACCCAATGGTCGTAGAGCCGCTTGAGCGCGTGGAGGCCGAGATTCGCGAGCTCATGGCGAACGACGCCGAGGTGCGGCGCTTCGTTGAGTCGCTGGGCAGCGCCGGCGGCTACTCCTGGCGCGAGATCGCCGGCACCGCGTCGCGCAGCTATCACAGCTACGGCATCGCGATAGACTTGATTCCGCGATCGTATCAAGGGAGGTACGGGTACTGGCGATGGGCGATGCAGGCAGGCATCGAAGATTGGTGGGACGTTCCGCTCGACCGCCGGTGGGCGGTACCCCAGCCGGTGGTAGACGCGTTTGAACGGCAAGAATTTATTTGGGGCGGGAAATGGCTTTTTTTTGACCCAATCCACTTCGAATATCGGCCCGAGTTGTTTATTCTCAGCGGATATCGCGACTAACCGAAATGCGGGGGAAGAAATGACCGATCTTACTATCGGGTATGCCGGAAAGTACGGCACTACCGCCGAGCTTGCCGCGCGGTTGGAACACGAAGTCCGCGCATTGGCCGAGCAAAACGTGGATCGTCCGCGCACGTTGGAGACGCGCTGCGTCCCGGTTCAAGAGCTGACCGCCGAGCATCTGGGTGCCACACGTATGGTGGTGCTCGGCGGAGCCGTCTACGCCGGGCGACTCCCGCGAGCGTTGCGTCGCTTCTGCGAACGTAATCGCGAGGCCTTGCTTGCCCGCGAGGTTGGGCTGTTCATCTCCTGCCTCTACCAAGACGAGCGGGCGCGAGAACAGCTCTCGAAGGCGTATCCGCAGTGGCTGGTTACGCACGCGGCAAGCTTGGCGAACTTGGGCGGCAGAATTGAACTCGCGAAACTGAAGTTCGTCGACCGCGTTGTGATGACGCGCTTCGCGAAAACTGAGAACGACCTCGACCGAATAGACGAACATCGCCTCGCGTCGTTTGCGGGCGAAATCTTTGCGCATCTTAGTCGCGAGTGAGGAATAATGCGAATATGGGCAGGTGAGTCGTACCCCCTAGGGGTGCGTTACGACGGCGCCGGAGTGAACGTATCGGTGTTTTCCGAGGCCGCGAAATCGGTGGAGTTGTGCCTCTTCGACGAGAACGACAACGAAGAGCGCATCCGGCTTCCCGAAGAAACCGGGAACTGCTTTCACGGCTACTTTCCGGACCTTGAACCGGGCCGGCGCTATGGGTTCCGCGTACACGGCCCGTGGGCGCCGCACGAAGGTGCGCGCTGCAACAGCAACAAGCTTTTGCTCGACCCGTACGCGCGCGCCGTTCACGGGAATGTTGAGTGGCACGAAGCGGTGTTCCCGTATCACTTCGCCGATCCAAACGGCGAGCCGAACAACCTCGACAGCGCGCCCTACATGCCGAAAGGAGTCATCACTCAACCGCACTTCGAGTGGTCGGGCGATCGAAGGCTCAACATTCCTGAGCACGAACTCGTGATCTACGAGACGCATGTGAAGGGCTTTACGGTGCAGCACCCGGGAATCGAGCCGGAGCTGCGCGGCACCTACGCCGCGCTCGGCCATCCGGCCGCGATCGAGCATTTCAAGAGCCTCGGAATCAACGCGGTCGAGCTCATGCCGGTGCATCACTTCATCCACGACAATCACTTGGTGGAGCGCGGACTCAGAAACTACTGGGGATACAACAGCATCGGTTTCTTTGCGCCGCACAGCGAGTACGCCGCCGATAAGCGCCCGGGGGCGCAGGTAGCGGAGTTCAAAAACATGGTCAAGGCGTTGCACCAAGCCGGGATAGAGGTGTTCCTCGACGTTGTGTACAACCACACCGCCGAAGGGAACCACCTAGGCCCGGTACTGTCGTTCAAAGGACTCGACAACGCTGCATACTACCGCCTCATGGCCGACGATCCGCAGTACTATATGGATTATACCGGCACCGGCAACAGCCTCAATATGCGCCATCCACATGTGCTGCAGCTGATCATGGACTCGCTTCGCTACTGGATAGAGGAAATGCATGTCGACGGGTTTCGATTCGACCTCGCCTCCACGCTTGCGCGCGAGCTTCACGACGTCGACCGACTGTCGGCCTTCTTCGATATCATCCACCAGGACCCGGTGATCCGTGAGGCCAAGCTTATCGCCGAGCCGTGGGACGTCGGCGAAGGCGGCTATCAGGTCGGCAACTTTCCGCCGGGCTGGGCCGAGTGGAACGGTAAGTATCGAGATACCGTCCGCGACTACTGGCGCGGCGAGGACCAAACCTTGGGCGAGTTCGCTACTCGCTTCACCGGCAGCTCCGACCTGTACGAAAGTAGCAGCCGGAGGCCGTACGCGAGTATCAACTTCATTACCGCGCACGACGGTTTCACGCTGCACGATCTCGTGTCGTACAACGAAAAGCACAACGAGGACAACGGCGAGAACGGCCGCGACGGCGAAAGCCACAACCGTTCCTGGAACTGCGGGGTAGAGGGCCCTACCGACGACCCGGAGATCAACGAGCTGCGCGCGCGGCAGAAGCGCAATTTTCTCGTCACGCTGTTCCTTTCGCAAGGCATCCCGATGCTGCTCGGCGGCGACGAGCTCGGCCGAACGCAACACGGCAACAACAACACCTACTGCCAGGACAACGAACTCTCCTGGTTCGACTGGAACAATATCGACGAGGACCTCTTGGAGTTCACCTCGCGCTTGATTCAGTTCCGCGCGTCTCATCCGGTCTTCCGCCGCCGACGCTGGTTCCAAGGACGCCCAATTCATGGGAAAGGACTCCAGGATATCGCTTGGCTTACGCCCACCGGCAAGCCGATGGCCGAACGGCACTGGAACCAAGGCTACGCGAAGGTCATCGGTATCTACCTAAACGGGCATTCGCTTCCGGGAACCAACATATTTGGACAGCGCATGACCGACGAGACCTTTCTGCTGTTGCTGAACGCGCACTGGGAGCCGATCGAGTTCTCGCTTCCGGCAAAGCGCTGGGCAAAGTACTGGGAGCCGCTTCTCGACACCGCGCGCGGCGGCTTCATAGACGACGATGTGACGCCGATCGCGGCGCGTAGCCCGGTCGCGGTCGAGGGCCGCTCGCTTCAACTGCTGCGGAAGACCGGTTAAGCGAGCTGTGCCCGGGCGGCGGGCGCTTGGCGCCGGGCGCCGGGCGCCGCCGGGCTGAAGCCGGCGGCCGGTAACGGTCAACGCGGCGCCGGCGGGAGCCGGCGGCCTGAAGCAGGCGGTAAACCGCTGCCGGCCACAGCCGGGACGCTCACCGGCGTTCCAACAGAAACAGATACTCGGTGACGTGGATCGAGCGGTTTCTGAGATTCCTGCTGCCTCGAAACGTGTTGTAGCGCTGCGCGAACACCTCGAGCCGACCAAAGCGCGAGAGCATCGTTTTGAGCTCGTCGTGTGTTATGAAGCCCTCGGAGTTAAACGAGATCAGGATTACCTTCGCAGGGGTGCGCTCCGTAAGGTCCGTGAGCGCCGAAAGCGCACGCGCGCGGGAGTTATACGCCGAGCGCCGCCAATCGTCGGGAATGCCCGAGACTCGGCTGATTCTCTGCGGCTCTCGATACTCGGTGAGCAGGTTCAGCATGAAGTAGTTCGAGCCGTACGGGTGTTGGTTGTACGGTGGGTCGAGATACGCGATATCGAGCTCCGGCAAACTGCCCACCACCGTGTTGGCGTCGTCACGATAAACCTCCACCGGCCGCGAATAGCGGCTCAGAAGCGGAAGTCGCAACTCAATATCACCGGTTATGCGCGTGACCGCGTCGCCGTTGGTGCCGCCGAACCGGCCGATACCGGTTTCACGGTCCTTGTAGAACCCTTTGAACACCCCTGCGGTGTTGGCGTGAACCGAGGCCTCGGACAACAACGGCCCGAGGAGCAGCGGCTGAAGCCGGTTCGGCAGCTCGCCTATGAGCCGACGGGCGGTGTCGAGATACCGCGCGTTGCGCGTGGTGTAGAACACGCGCTCCCCGGCCCGAATTGCGCTGTCGTCCTGCGGCGCGTAGCGCGACGCGATAATGCCGTCGCGGTCGAGTCCGCGGCCGAGCTGCGTGCGCAGCTCCTCATAGGCCGAGCGTAGTTCGCGCTCGTCGAGCTCGTCGCGATTCGCGAGGTAACAACGGTTAATTATCTCGGCGTACGGTTCAAGATCGTTTACGATTAGCGCTCCGGCGTACCGTTTGAACAAACGAGCCACGACACCGGAACCCGAGAAGAGATCGGCCATAACGGGCTCGGCCACCGCAAGCCGACGCATCGCGGCATCCACCCCGCGGGCTATCAGCGGTAGGAGCGAGCGCTTGTTCCCGATATAGGTGATCAGCTGTTCACTAAGGTAGCCCGGCGTGTCGTCTCCCGGGACTGCCGGTTCAAGCCCCTCGCCACCGGTCTGCTCCCTTCCGCCGCCTGCGTCGGCGCGAGCGTCGTCGGGCCCGGCTTCGGCGAGCCGGTTGAAATCGAGTTCGTATTGCTTCATACCGTCCAAACCGCGCCGCTCTGCTCCGTAGCCCCGACGCCCCTGCCACGATACCGCAAAGGCTTTCGGAGGTCTACCGCAACGGCGTGACGCTATCGAAGACGCGGTGACAGACGGCGACACTCTCGAGACGCACTCTTGATCATCCGAGGCGAAATCGGCGATGATGAGCCGATCTCAGCCCACTCCGAAACGCGATGTATCCATGACGAGTACTCAAACAACCGCAGATAGCCGTAACTCGGATCGCGGCCACGAGAAAGCACCTGATATCACCCCCGCCGAAGCCCTGAAGGAGGCCGCGCCCGCGGTGTTGCCGATTATGCTCGGGATCGTTCCGTTCGGTCTTGCGTACGCGATCGTTGGGCGCGCGGCGGGCTTAACCGCGGGTGAGCTGCTGCTGATGTCGGCCACGGTTTTTGCCGGTGCGTCCCAGATGATCGCGGTGAGTATTCTGAACGAGGGCGTAACCGCGGTCGGCGTGCTGATGGTGGCAACGCTGCTCGTGAACCTGCGGCACGTACTCATGGGCGCAACATTGGCTCCGCATCTCGAACGCTTCTCGATGCCGCGTCAGGCGCTGATCGCGTTTTTCATGATCGACGAGAGCTTCGCGTTGACGATCAATCGCGTTGAGCGCGCCGGATTCAGTTTTCGCTACTATCTTGCGGTCGGGCTGTTGTTTTTCTGCGGATGGTTCACCGTTACCGGCGTAGGAATCGCGATCGGAGGACTGATCGAGGACCCGTTCGCGCTTCCGATAGAGTTCGTGATGCCGGCAACCTTTATGGTTTTGGTTGTGCCGTTTCTACAAACCGCCACCGGGCGAGCCGCCGCCGTGGTCGGCGCGGTCGCGGCGGTGATCGGGGCGCTCTACCTCGAGGGTCATTGGTACATCGCGATCGCGGGCATTGCCTCGGCCGCTACCGGAACGGTGCTCGAAACCTACTACGAGAGGCGCGGCGATGCGAGCTGAGGTCGTGTTGCTTATTCTCGGGATGGGTGCCGTCACCTACGCGACGCGCGTCACCTCGTTTGCGGTGCTGCGCCTCACCGGGATGCCTGCGTGGTTGCGACGCGCTGTCCGCTACGTTCCGGTCGGCGTTTTGGTGGCGCTGATTCTCCCCACTCTTCTGATTCAGGACGACACGCTCGCGCTGCACCTCGGCAATCATTATCTTGTCGCCGGAGTGTTCACCGCGCTCGTGGCCTGGAAGACCCGCAACGTCGCGGTTACGGTAGGACTCGGCCTGGCCGCGGTGTTCGTGCTCTCGTTCACGGGGCTTTGATCACATTTCGAGCAGCCGGCGTTGAAGCGCCACCAACGCATGCGCGTCGCGGAGGTCTCCCGTCTCGCGAATGCTATGCATCGCAATAATCGGCACCCCGATATCGACCGGGTCGATACCGGTTCGCGCCCAACCGAACGGTCCGATCGTGGAGCCCGAGCGCATGTCCGAGCGCACCGCAAGGTACTGAAGCGGCACCCCGGCTTGCTCGGCGGCCGCCTCCACACGAGCCGCGCCAGAGGTGGAGGTGGCGTAACGGAGTTTGGCGTTGAGCTTGATCGCGGGGCCGCCGCCGAGAACCGGGGCGTAATCGCCGTCATACTTTGCCGCGTACCCCGGATGCAGCGCGTGCGCGGCATCGTTTGAAACCAGAAGCGAACGTGCCGCCGCCCGATAGTAGTCTTCGGAATCGCCCCCAAGCGCGGTTACGATGCGGCCGAGCACGCCCTCGAGAAACGACGAATCGGCCCCCGGGCCGGCCTTGCTGCCGATCTCCTCGGCGTCGAACAATACCACAACCTGCGTGGCCTCGCCGGGCTCGGCCTCTACAAGCGCCTCGAGCGCCGACCAGGCTCCCACGAGGTTATCGAGCCTGCCTCCGGCGTACAGCCTCTCCCCCGAACCGAGCGTCGTAGCCGCGGAGGTGTCCCAGAGCATAAGGTCCCAGCTGAGCACCCGCTCGAGCTCTACCGCTGCGTTTTCCGCGAGTTCACCCACCAGCGCTGCGGCGGCCTTCGGAAAACGAGATAGCTCTCGGCTCGCGCGTTCCTGCGAACCCGCGCGCTCTCTCCCCTGTGAGCCTGTCGAGGACTCAGCCCGCTCCGGAGGGTCACACGAGTCCTTCGCGATTCGCGCAGGATTTACCAAAGCGGCGAGATGATCCTGCGGGTTGTACTCAAAGCCTTTGTTCAACTCGCGATTAAGATGTATCGCCAGGTTCGGAATAATCGCGACCGGTTCGTCGGTGCGCACCAAAACCGACTCTACCGAGTGATCCGCGTCGCCATGAGCCTGACGCGAGCGCACCATGAGCCTGCCGGCGATTCCGAGATCGCGGTCGAGCCAGGTGGAAAGAATTGGTCCACCATAGACCTCAACCGGCACTCGCAGGAGATCGTGGAAACGCTCGGTACCGCGAACCTTGAGCTTCAGCGCAGGGCTATCGAGGTGCGCGGCCAGAATACGAAAGCCGCTGTCGGCCGGGGCGCCGGTACCCACTCGAAACGCGACGATAGCGGACCCCGCCCGCTGCAGCGCATAAGCCCTTCCCGGCTCCAACCGCCAACGCTCGGTTTCGTCTATCTCGGCGAAGCCGTGCTCACGCAAACGCGCGGCTGCCCCGGCCGCGGCGTGGTACGGTGTCGGCGAAGACGAGAGAAACCGGAGCAACTCGGCGCCTCCGGCCTCGTCACTTCCGGCCTCGGCTCCCCGCCCCCCGGCGCCCCTCGAATCGTCCTGTGACTCGCGCGTATCGAGGTGTTCCATCACGCCGCTCCTACCGTACGCTGAATATCTCCGATACCCTCAAGGACGTAGTTCGGACGGTACGGAAACGTAGGCAGCTCATCCTCATGCGTGACACCGCTGAGTAGGAGAATACTGTCGATCTCCGGCTCGAGCCCGGCTATGATATCGGTGTCCATACGATCGCCGATTACCACGTACGCAGGGTCAACGTCGTTGATCGAGAGCCCGGCTTCATAGAGCGCGTTGATTAACCCGCTCTCTCCTATTGCGTACACCGAACACGACGGACTCTGAGCCGCAAGAAACGCCGCGGTCGCCGGCGCACTGGTATAGAACCGTTCCGCCGGCACCTCGATGCCCAACCGGCCGAGTTTCTGCTGTAGCTCCCGAGGCGAGCGCTCGCGCAGCTTGCGGCCCAGATCGTGGTGCTCCATCGTTAGAACCGCCCGGTGGTACGTCCTGAGATGCTTACACTGAACACAAACTCGTTGTCGCGGTCGTCGCCCACCAGTTCATAGAACAGGTACTTGGCACTTGCGCGCAACTGCAGATCGCCGGCCCGCCCGGTGAGCCCGGCCTCGGCGAACGGAGCGTGCTGCTGAATGCTCGTGAAGCGGTACCCGCCGCCGGCTTCGTACGAAAGCCGGATTTGATCGGTTAGGCGTGTTCGGTGCCCGGCAAGCAACGAGGTGTCGAGCCCGAAGAAGTCGTCGCTATCGGGTTGATTGCGATAGAACCCCGAGTTTCTCCAGGTGAGCCATGGGTTGAAATGCGTGTTCAACCCGAGCTGACCTTCAACGAACGCGCCCTCGCTCGAGTAACCGCTACCCGCGCCGATGTCGTAGCTCCAGTACGGATACGACTCGTCTCGTTCGTCCGCTGCGAGACCCGCCGCTGCAACCGGCAGCATCACGAGCACCGCTACCATCACTCTGACCGTGTGTTTGATCTGCATACTTCCCCCTTCATGTGATCGACTGGGCTCGCAGTTGCGAGCGCACACGATCTTGAAGCTACCACACCGATTCGAGTTTAGAAAGGCCGACGGCGTGGCTCAACAATAGCTCGGCTGATCGTGGACTTGCATCGAACTTTCCGGTTCGATAAGCTATGCACGAGATCTACACGGCCTGAAACACTCGGCCTGTGTTGCCGCACTATAGAACTATAGAATAGTTGAAGGAGTCTATCTATGCCTCTTATGACCACCAAACCAATGTTCGATCTCGCCTACGACGGCGGATTCGGAGTCGGCGCGTTCAACGTCAACAACATGGAGATCACTCAAGGTATCATCGAAGCCTGTGCCGAGGAGAACAGCCCCTGCATTCTGCAGATCTCCAAGGGCGCCCGCTCGTACGCCAACATTCGTTTTCTGACCAAGATTATCGACGGTTGTGTCGAGGAGTATCCGCAGGTGCCGATCGCAATTCACTGCGACCACGGCGATACGATCGAGCTGATGAAGCAATGCATCGACGACGGCTACACCTCGGTGATGATCGACGGCTCACACCACGATTTCGAGGAAAACGTACGTCTCAGCAAGGAAACCGTTGAGCTCGCGCACGCGGCCGGAGTGGTTGTCGAGGCCGAGCTCGGGCAGCTCGGCGGCATCGAGGAAGACGTGGTGGGCCTCAGCGCCGAAGAGTACGAGAAGAACATCGAGAAGTTCCTAACCGATCCCGAACAGGCGAAAGAGTTCTTTGAGCGCACCGGGATCGACAGCCTTGCGGTTGCGATCGGCACCAGTCACGGAGCGTACAAGTTCACCAAGGAAGCGAAGCTCGCGTTCGACCGAATCGAGAAGATCATGAAGACCTGCCCGGGCCTTCCGCTCGTGATGCACGGCAGCTCGAGCGTGCCGCAAGAGTATATCGATCTTGTGAACAAGTACGGCGGCAGCATGCCGAACGCCAAAGGCGTGCCGGAGGACCAGATCGCCAACGCGGTGCGCACCTACGGCGTCTGCAAGGTCAATATCGATACCGACCTCCGACTCGCGATGACCGCGAAGATCCGCGAAGTCTTCGCGACCAAGCCCGAGGAGTTCGACCCCCGCAAGTACCTCGGCCCGGCCCGCGAGGAAATCAAACAGATGGTCAAGCGCAAACTCCACATGCTCAACAGCGCAGGCAAGACCGACGAGGTCATCGCCCACTGGAAGAAGCAAGGCGAGCCGCTTCCCGCCTACTACAAGAAATAGGCGGATCCCCCGGCCTTTTCGGACGGCGCCTGCATTGCGCGGGCGCCGTTTTCGTCGACGCCGTTTTCGTTTTATCGAAACGCTACAGGCGAGAGCCTACACCGCTACCACCCGTCCTTCGCGCTGCGATTGTAGCGCCGCCGAGAACAACGCATGCCCCACCGCGGTTTCATCCGGCGTGAAGCAGCCGGCAAATCGGCTGCGCGGTGTTCCCCTTCGCGCCACCTCTTCGAAGAACGCACCCCACATCTGCAACAACGCGTCCGAGAAGCCGAACTCAAAGCTCGGTGCCGAGACCGTTGGGAAACAGCTTTCGCAGCCGAGGTCGAGCCACCGCCAGGCTTGCTTCCGGCCCGGTTCGTAGCTCAAGAGCCACAGGCTGTTGATCTCCTTGGTGGAGAACGCCGCTGACGCGCGCGTTCCAATAACCTTGATGTACCAGCTGTTGAGCTCACCGGGAGCGATGCGGTGCGCCCTGATCGTGACGGGAAACCTGTAGTGTTCCGAGGTCTCGGAGCTCCGGGCGGCCTCGGTGTCGCAGAGCAGCGTGGCGTTGTCCCAGGTGTCGCACGGTTGCAGCCTGCCTTGCTCGTCGGGGCGCTCGCTCACGATATCGGCGAGCAGCGCACGCACATCGACCGGACGCCAGCCGGCACGCAGCGGCAGCGGCAGCGTGTGCATTCCGAGGTCGCCGAGCACGCCGTACGCCCCGTTTGTAGCCGCCTGACGCTTCCAGTTGATCGGCTTAGCCGGGTCTAGGTCGCTACAGTGAAGGAATCCCAGTTCAGCCTCCATGATGCGACCAAACTCTCCCGAATCCAGCATTTGCGCGATGCGCTGCGCACCCGGCAAAAACATGAACTGAGAAGCACAGCGGACCACAAGCTCGGGCCGTTCAGCCGCCGCGGCACGAATCACGGCGTTGGCCTCGGCATCTATGCCGAACGGCTTCTCACCGAGCAGATGCTTGCCGGAGCGAATCGCCGCGGTGTACAGCTCGGCGTGCAGATTGTGCGGAACCGCGATATACACCGCCTCGATCTCGGGGTGCGAGAGAACCTCGCGATAATCGCGTGTCGCGAGCTCGATCGTGGGCGCCATCGAGCGAAACCACCGCTCCAGTTCGGGTTGAAGTCTACGGCCGCAGATCGCGACGAGCTCAGGTTCAACCGCTATATCGGTGAGATGGGGAAAACGGGCCAACGCACCCGCGAACTCCTTACCCATCATTCCGAGCCCGATTAGCCCTACTTTGAGTCTGCGCATAGAGAGCCTCCTGGAGTGAACACCTGAGTGCACACGCTGTGCGGTGCACCCCCTCGGCGCACCTCCGCTCTTGCCAGAGTAGCACAACCGGCGCTACCATCACGAGATGCAGTATTCGAAGAATGAACCCTCAGGTAGTGACGGAGCGAAGCTCGCGGCATACATCGATCACACCCTGCTGAAACCCGAGAGCGACCGCGCCGCGGTTGAGAAACTGTGCCAAGAAGCGGTTACGCACGGCTTCTGCTCGGTCTGCGTAAACGGACATTGGGCTCGGTTCTGCGCCGGAGCGTTGCGCGACACGCCGGTGAAGCTCGCGGTGGTGGTCGGTTTTCCGCTCGGAGCCGGCGCGGCTGCGGCCAAGGCGGCGGAGGCCCGCCTTGCGGTGGAACACGGCGCAGATGAGCTCGATATGGTGCTCAATATCGGTGCGCTCAAGGACCGCGACCTCGAGTCGGTTGCGGCCGACATCCGAGCCGTCAAGCAGGCGGCGACCGCGGCCGGCGAGGACCAAGACGCGCCGATTCTCAAGGTTATTATCGAGACCGTGCTGCTCACCGACGAGGAAAAGCGGCTTGCATGCCGCACCGCGGTGGAAGCCGGAGCGGAGTTCGTGAAAACCTCCACCGGATTCGCCGGCGGGGGCGCGACGGTCGAGGATGTAGCCTTGATGCGCAGCGAGGTAGGCCCGGATATCGGGGTGAAGGCCTCCGGCGGCATCCGCAGCACATCCGACGCGCGCGCGATGATCGAGGCGGGTGCCACCCGGCTCGGAACGAGCTCGGGGGTCGCGATCGTGTCCGAGGGCACCGGGGGCGGCGCCTACTAACCGGGGGCGCCACCCCGGAGCGGGCCTGCGAACCCAAGAGCCGAGAAACCGCCAAAACGCCACAAATGTAGCCAAAAAACCGTAGATTATTCGGCAACTCTATGCTATGGTGGTGTACATTTTTTTATCTTTTCACATTCATGGAGGCTGTCAATGAACGGAGCTCGTGAAAAATGGACGTCGAAACTGGGGTTCATTTTGGCTGCGGCGGGTTCAGCCGTTGGTCTAGGTAACATCTGGAGGTTTTCCTATGTTACCGGAACTAACGGCGGAGCCGCGTTCGTAATCATCTACTTGGTCGCGATCATCTTGATCGGGTACCCGATGATGGTTACCGAGGTTGCGATTGGGCGCAAATCCGAGAAGAACCCGGTCGGCGCGTTTAAGGCGCTGGCGCCGAACACCCCGTGGTGGCTCGTCGGTGCTTTGGGCGTGTTCTCAGGGTTCGTGATTCTCTCGTTCTACTCGGTGATTGCCGGTTGGTCGATGGCGTACATCTTCAAGGCAATCGCGGGATTCACACCCGGCACCGATTTTGCCGACGTCTTTGTGGGGCACATCACCGGAACCGGCGTTCCCATCGTGTGGCACGCGGTCTTCATGGTACTGACGCTCGGGATCATCGCCGCGGGCGTCGTCAAAGGCATTCAGCGTTGGGTTAAGATCCTGATGCCGGTGCTCGCGATTCTGCTCGTGGTGCTGGTGTTTCGTGCCCTGACGTTGCCGGGCGCGGGCGAAGGTCTTGCATTCTACCTTGCACCGCGTTTTGAAGACGTCACCGCAGGCACCTTCCTTGCCGCGATCGGACAAGCCTTCTTTACGCTGAGCCTCGGTATGGGCGCCATGATCACCTACGGGAGCTACCTCACTAGAGAAGAGAACGTCGCCGATAACGGCGGTTGGGTTGTAGGGCTCGACACCGCTATCGCGCTGATCGCCGGTCTTGCGATCTTCCCGGCGGTGTTCGCACTCGGCTACGACCCGGCGGCCGGCCCCGGCCTGGTGTTCATCACCCTTCCTGCGGTATTTGCCGAGATGCCTGCCGGGAGCCTGTTCGGCTTCATCTTCTTTGTGCTGCTCTCGGTCGCCGCGCTCACCTCGGCAATCTCGCTGCTTGAGGTTGTTGTCGCCTGGCTGGTAGACGAAAAGGAGTGGCCGCGCGTAAAAGCCTCGGTCATAATCGGTATCGTGATCTTCGTTATCGGTATCCCCACCAGCCTCGGTATGGGGCCCTGGAGCAACATCACGATCATCGGCATGGAGATCCTAGATTTCTACGACTTCGTCGCGAGTGAGCTCGCCTTGCCGATCGGCGGCGCCTTAACCGCAATTTTCGCGGGCCATGTCTGGAAGGCGCGCACTGTAATAGACGAAACCAACGATCCCCCGGGTGCCATCAAGATCGGCAACTGGTATGGTGTGCTCGTGAAGTACGTGATCCCGATTGCGGTGTTCGTGGTGCTGATCACCACCTTGATCGATTTCTTCGGCTAAGTATCGGGAATCGGCCGGTTCCGCCTGTCGGCGGTTCGGCCGAGCGCTTCAAACCCACCAAGCCCCGCACTCGGCAGTACGAGCGTGGGGCTTTTTTGTGTGCGGCAGACTCTGTACGAGAGATTCTTGTCGAGCGGAGCGCTATACTACGATGTCCGCCGCTGTGCCGCCGGTAACGGCGCGCAGCTGTTGGTAGCGCATCGGCACACCGGTGGCGTCGGTCCCGGCGGCCGGATACACGAGTTCGTACTCGGCGAGCCCTTCGTCGAGGTAGATCGGGATGCCGTTGACCCCAAACGGGCACACTCCACCGGGACGAAAGCCGGTGACACGCTCGGTTTCCTCGGCCGAGGTCATCGAGCACTTGCTGCCGACAAGAGCCTTGAGCTTAGGAGACGAAACGCGCCGGTCGCCGCGAACCACCACCATGACGTACTCGCCGGATTTCGTTCGAAAGAGTAACGACTTCGCGATCTGCGCGACCGCAACCCCGATTCGAGCCGCAGCGGCTTCCGCGGTCGGCGTACTGCCCGGCTCGAACTCGAGAACCTGAAGCCCCTCGCTGCGGAGGAGCCGTTCGATATGATCGGGAATCATGCTGCGCAGTATACTGCCCGCCGCGCCGCTGTCAAGCAAGCCCTGCTCGGCGCCCGCACCGCGCCCGTACAACGGCGCCGGCGGCGTCAGCCGTCGGTGCGTTTCACCGCGTGACCGCCGAACTGCTGCCGCATCGCGGCGAGCAGCTTGTCGGCGAACTGCGTTTCGTCTCGCGAGCGGAAGCGAAGCTGTAGCGCCATGCTGATGACCGGGATCGCGACATTGAGGTCGATCGCTTCCACCACCGTCCACCGGCCTTCGCCGGAATCGGTCACGTAGGGCGCAATACCTTCGAGCTGCGGGTTCTCATCGAGCGCACGAGCGGTGAGGTCGAGAAGCCATGAGCGCACAACGCTTCCATGGCGCCAGATCTCGGCAATCTGGGGCAGATCGAGCTCAAACTCCTGCTTCCTGCCCAGCAGATCGAATCCCTCGGCGTACGCCTGCATCATGCCGTACTCGATCCCGTTGTGCACCATCTTCACGAAATGCCCGCTCCCCGGCGGCCCGACTCTCCCCCAACCGGTCTCCGGTGACGGCGCGAGGGTTTCAATCACCGGCCGAACGAGCTCCAACGCCGCGTCATCGGCCCCGAGCATCATGCTGTAGCCTTGGCTGAGGCCCCACACGCCGCCGCTGGTACCCACGTCCGCAAACAAGAACCCCTGTTCGGTGAGCTCAGCTGCGCGACGCTGGGTATCTTTGTAGTTGCTATTGCCTCCGTCGATAATGAGATCTCCGGGGCTCAGAACCGCGCGCAGTGTTTCGAGCGTGTGTTCGGTCACATCACCCGCGGGCAACATAACCCACACAACGCGCGGAGCCGACAGCGCGTCGGATAGCTCTGCAAGCGACCGAACGCCTCTCGCTCCCTCGCCTTCCATGGTGCTCACCGCGTCGGCGCGCAGATCATACACGACCACATCGTGTCCGCCCCGCATCGCACGTCGGGCCATGTTCGCGCCCATCTTCCCCAATCCAACAAACGCCAGTTTCATCGTTCTCCCTCTCCTCGTTGAGTGCTAGCCTGCCGGCAGCCGCGCCGCTCGTCAACGCCGATCCGAGAGCTTTTCGCGAAGCGCCTCGATTGTCAACGGCGCCGAGCCTTCGTAGTGGTTGTTGACGTTCACGTATACCTCCGAACCTCGGCTGAGCATATCGTCTATCATCGCCGCAACCCCGGCCAACTCGTCGTTGTGCGGACGCAGTCTGCGATCCCATCGCTTCCGGCTCTCGGTCTCGATACCGGCTCGATCGTAACCTAACAGTCGAATGACGGCCAAGCCCGGCGTTGCTCGGCAGCGTTCGGCGTACAGTTCGCGAATATCCGGCAGATAGTAGCCCTGCGCAAACACCGGATACAGCTCGAACCCCGAGAGAAACCGGTAGTATTCACCGGTGAGATACGGGGGATTGCGACACTCGATCGCAACCGGCACGGGACGCGCGGCCTGCTCGAAGAAGGCTCGTAGCCGTTCAAGAAACGCCGAAAGACTGCTCATCTTGCGGCGATTAAGATACTCGAACTGAAACAAAAGAACTCCGGTCTGGGGAAGCAAAGGCTCGATTCGACGCCGGAACGCTTCATAGAGCGGAACCGATAGAAAGTCCGGGTTTTCTATCAACTCGCCCGCGGTTTCACGGCCATAGTAATGCGTTAGTGTGATGCTGTTCGGAACCTTGATCGTGAAGCGAAAATCGGGGGGAACCGCCGCGAGGTACTCATGTACCGTATCGGAACGAGGCAGCACCGGCGCATGCGGGTAGAACAACGACCAAAACCACTGATCTATCTCAACGGTATCGTACAGCGTGGCGTACTCGTTCAGGAACTCGGCGCCTCGAGCCGCGGAATACACCAATCCCTGCCATGACGGAAACTTCCAACTACAGGTACCGATCCGCAGCCTGCTCATCGGCGCTCACTGCGCTCCGAGGTGCCGGCATCTGACTCTGCGCCGGGTCGCGAACGCTCTTGCGCCGAAACCGGCCCCGCGACACGATCGTCGTCCGAGAACGTGAACCGACCGTACAGTACGCAGCCCGGCACGCCGGGCTTGCATTCGGCGTCGAGGCGGCGGCAGTAGCCCTCGGCGCTGTTGTATTTGCAGCCGAAACTCATTGAGCAGTAGTGTAGCCGCATCGGCAAATCCCGCGCAAGTCTCGGAAACACCCCGGCACCCCGGCACTCCGGCAACGTGCCCGATTGTCGAGCGCAGCCTCGATCGGTTAGTATGTTCGCGTGTCATTATACCGTCTTCATTTCAAATGGAAGAACAAGGACGTCTCGATCAAGGCTCGCAGTCTCGACATGACGCATCCGTATTTCGTCTCGATGAAAGGCCTGGTGTTCTCCGAAGGGCAACGAATCATCATAGACCCGAGCGAAGAGGAGTTGCGGCACGCCTTCGGCGACGCCGAGCAGATCATGATCCCGTTTCAGTCGGTCACCTTGATCGAAGAGTTGTCTGAAACAGCCGTGCAGCGCAGATCGGACGGCGAAAAGATCAAGCCGTTCGTGAAACCTGGCGACGCTCCGCCGGATTAGCCCGCACCTCTCAGCTACAACACTTCTCACTAATGTGACGATTCCGCAAAGATCTGCAAACATCTGCAATACGCGGTTGACAACTCCCCCGCCCCGTACGATAGGCTCGTGGCACGCAAATACTGTTCAATCTCTTGAAGGAGGGCTAAATGGCTAACGAACCTCGTGAACAATGGGGCACAAGGTTAGGATTCGTGCTCGCAGCAGCCGGATCGGCGGTTGGGCTCGGGAACATATGGAGATTTCCGTATGTAACCGGAGTCGAGGGTGGTGCCGCGTTTCTCATCATCTATATCGTCTGTATCGTGTTTATCGGCTACCCGATGATGGTCACAGAGATATCGATGGGGAGAAACACGCTTAGAAACCCGGTGGGTGCGTTTAAGGCTCTGGCGCCGAACACCCCGTGGTGGCTCATCGGTGGGCTCGGAGTGTTAACCGGCTTCGTGATCCTCAGCTACTACTCGGTAATCGCCGGCTGGTCGCTGTCGTACATCTTCAAGGCCGCCGCGGGCTTCCCGGAAGGTATTGACGCCGCCGACGCTATGTTCGGCGAGCACATCACCGGCCTCGGAGGACCGATCGGGTATCACTTCGTGTTCATGGTTCTCACCGCCGGCATTATCGCCGCAGGCGTCGTGAAAGGCATACAGCGGGTCGTGAAGATCCTGATGCCGCTGCTCGCGATCTTGCTGTTGCTGGTGGTGTTTCGAGCGGTAACGCTGCCGGGCGCCGGCGAAGGCCTCGCGTTCATGTTTGCGCCGGACTTTAGTGCGGTAACCCCGCAGACGTTTCTCGCCGCGATCGGCCAGGCCTTCTTCACCCTGAGCCTCGGGATGGGCGCCATCATCACCTACGGGAGCTACCTCTCGAAGAAAGACGAGGTACCGAACAGCGCGGTACAGATCATCGGCGCCGACACCGCGATCGCGGTTCTCGCCGGTATCGCGATCTTTCCGGCGGTGTTTGCGCTAGGGTTCGAGCCCGGAGCGGGCCCCGGTCTGGTATTCGTTACGCTCCCGGCGGTGTTCGCCGAGATGCCGGCCGGTACCTTGTTCGGGTTCCTGTTCTTCGTGCTGCTGTCGATCGCTGCGCTCACCTCCGCGATCTCGCTACTCGAGGTGGTTGTAGCATACTTCGTCGACGAGAAGGGTTGGCCCCGCAAACAGGCCGCATTGGTACTCGGTGCCGTGATTTTTGTGGTGGGTATCCCCCCGATTCTCGGCTACAGCGTCTGGGCGGAAGCCGGCACCTTCGCGGGCGACCTGCTCGACACCTACGACTTCATCGCCGACAGCGTGATGCTGCCGTTTGGAGGCGCGCTCACCGCGTTCTTTGCAGGCCATGTCTGGGGCATAAAGAACGTCTCGGACGAGGCCAACGAAGGAGCGGGTAACCTCAGGATCGGCAACTGGATCGCGCCGTTTCTCAAGTACGTGATTCCGGCCGGGGTTCTGATCGTGATGCTGTTTGGAATCTATGGCGTAGTGACCGGCTAACACTCGCCGGCATCTCAGCCGCGACGCAGCATGTGAAATACACTCCCGCCCCGCCCGGAGCTCAGGCTTCGGCGGGGCGTTTTTTTACTGCATGAGCGTATAGCGGCCGTCGCCACGCAGCTCGAAGGTGTCTTGCAAACCGGCGGTGAGATAGACCTCGTCGTCGCCGGTAACGAGAATCGCCTCAACACCGTTGAGCTGCTCGAGATACTCAAGTCCGCGTTCCAGCCCCAACACAAACACCGCGGTGGAGTGAATGTCGGCCTTCATGGTGTTGTCGGTCTCGACCGTGACGCTGCGCAGTCCCGACACCGCCGGCTTGCCGGTTTCGGGGTCGATGATGTGGTGAAAGACTTCATCGTCGAGCTCGAGGAATCGCTCGTAATCGCCCGAGGTTACGACCGAAGGTTGCTCAAGGCCCAGCACCCCGACGAACGCGCCGCGTGAGGTGTCGGACGGGTCCTGGATTCCGATTCTCCAGCGCTCACCGTCGGGACGCCGGTTCCCGACGGCTCTGATATCGCCGCCGAAATCTACCAAGGCGTACTCAACGCCCTGCTCCTCGAGCACGCGCGCGGCCTCATCGGCCGCATAACCTTTCGCGATACCGCCGAGATCGAGCACCATGCCTTCCCGCCGGAGAAATACCGTTCGCTCGTCGCGATTGAGCTCGACATCGCGATAATCGGTGAGCTCGAGTAGCTCGAGCAGCTCCTCATCGGGCGGACGCCGCGGGTTGTCGCCGGCGATACCCCAGGCCCGAATAATTGGCCCAAGCGCGACATTAAAAGTGCCGTGACTCAGCTCGGCGTACTCGAGCGCGGTCTCGATCACCATGAAGGTTTCTTCCGAGACCTCAACCGGCTCGCGTCCGGCGGCACGATTGATTTCGTTCAGCTCGCTGTCTTCGTACTGCAGCGACATCTTGTCTTGTATCTCGCGCACCCGGCCGAACGCCGCGTCGAAGACCGCATCACCCGGGTCTCCCCCGTGCACAATTATGGTTGAGTTGGTGCCGAGCAGCAGCTGTGTTCGCGATACCGGCGACGCCGAGCCGGCGTCGCGACAGCCCGCAACAGTTACAGCCGCCAGTAGCGCCGCTGCGCCGGCAACAACCATGGTTCGAACTGATTGCTTCATGGTCTGCCTTATATCACGCGCCTCACCGGCAAATCAACGACGCCTCGCAACCGGAAGGCGCCGAGCCCCGGACGGGCTCGGGCCGCGATCGGCTCGCGGCGGGATCCGGACGCCGGGCGCCGGGTGAGCCCGCACTGGCCCGCACTGGCTCGCGGCGGGGTCCGCGGGGCTTCCGAAAACCGCGAAACCTGCCGATATGGTCTGTATGGACGGGAGACGTGATATTCTGCGACGCGCCCACGGCGTCGTCGTCTCGATTTGGACCGCCGTAACGCGCTCGATGCTCGCTGCGATTCTTCTATTCACCGTCGTGCCGGCAGTCTATACGCAAGCCGAGTCGCCGCTGAGGTTATCGCCGGACGACGTTTCGATTGAACAGACACGAGACGGTGGATATATTCTCACGGTCCGCAAGCGCCCCGAGATCGGCTCGGTTCTGATCACAGAATCGACCGAGGACCCCGACCGCGAGGTGCCGAGCTACGCGCTGCGCAATCCCGAGTACCATCCGATGAACGGAGACGAACGCCGTATTCTCGACGGCGAGTTCCTGGACCGCGACCCTCCGCTCTACTTCCTGGTGGACTCCACACCCCGAATAGACGACGAACTCGGGGAGGTGTTTGAGGTGTTTATCCCGTACGTCGTGGAATGGGGCTACCCCTGGGGGCGCGAGGGCGAGCTCAGTGTACTGGACGGCACCTATCTCAATATCCGCACCTTCGAGCTTCCGCACGCCGACTATCGAGGCGCGTTCCTCGACAACCCGTTTGTGTTGCGAGTCTCGCAACCGCTGCCGCAAGAGGATACGCCGCCTTCCGAGGAACACCTGCCGGCGGTTGTGACCGCGTTCAGCGAGTTAGCGGAAGAAACCGAGGGCGAGACGGCGTTCGCTGCCGAACCCGACGATCTTCCGGAGTACATCGACCGGATCATCGGCGCGTACGACGGCCCTGACCTCGATGTAGCGCTTGTGATAGACACAACCGGCAGCATGCGAGAAAGCATTCGAGCGGTGCGCGAGAACATCGTTCCGACGATCATAGAACACCTCGAGCGCCTCGAGCGAGTGCGCGTCGGAGTTGTGCTGTTCCGCGACTACTTCGAGGAGTACCTCACGCGGAACTTCGAGTTTCAGGAAGACCTGCAGATCGTACAGCGCACCGTTAATTCCGCGCGCGCGGCAGGCGGCGGCGACATTCCGGAAGCGGTGTTCGAGGGGCTATACGCCGCGATCACCTCGCTGGATTGGCAAGCACCCGAGCGAGCGATTATACTGATCGGCGATGCGCCGCCGCATCCGTTGCCGCGCGGCAGGGTAACCGGCGAGATGGTGTTCGAGGCCGCTCGCGAACACGCAATTCGGATCTACCCAATCGCGCTTCCGCATCCCTAAGCGGCACGCGTCGCTACGCAACACCGAAACCACGGCACAGGGCCGGCATCAAAAGGAACAGCATCAGATGAGCGACACCCAACAACGATGGCGTATCCGCGCCGCAACCGAGGCCGATGTACCGGCGATCTACCGTCTCATTCGCGAACTCGCCGAGTACGAGCGCGCGCTCGACCGACTCGAGAACACCCCGGATCAGCTTCGAAAAGACGGGTTCGGAGATGCCCCGTTGTTCGACTGCTTCGTGGCCGAGGATACCGAACAAGACGAAATCGTCGGCATCTCGCTTACCTACTTCAGATACTCAACCTGGAAAGGGCGCTGCCTCTACCTCGAGGATCTTATCGTCACCGCCGAGCGTCGTGGTGAAGGGATCGGCAAAGGCCTTCTCGAGCGCACGGTACGCTACGCGCAGGAGACCGAGTCGAGGCTCGTGATCTGGCAGGTGCTCGACTGGAACACCGACGCGATAGAGTTCTATAAGTCGTTCGGGGCGGAGCTGCAGCCCGAATGGGTGAACTGCGTACTGCCTTCCGAGCGCTACCCGGTATAGGCCCTCCGCCCGGTGTGAGCCTATCCGGTTTCGACGCCGGACGCCGGACGCCGGACGCCTTACTCTCGACGCGTGCGGTTGGTATAGCGCGCAAGAAACCTGCGCGTGAGGATGCGAGAAGCTGCGGCGGTGAGCTTCCAGTTGAGCGTCGTTAGCGATATCCATCGCCGACGCTCGAGGTCGTCGAGCGCCACCCGCACGACACGCTCGGCCGATTCCGCCCCGCGCATCTTTTTGCGCGTTCCTCCCGAAGCCACCGAGGCAAACTCGGTTGCAACCGGCCCCGGGCACAGCGTCAGTACGCGCACCGAGCGCTCCTCGAGCTCGCCGGCCAACGCCACGCCGAAGCTCAAAGCGTAGGCCTTGGTGGCGGCGTACACCGCGTGGTTCGCGATCGGCACGTACCCGGCAAGCGACGCAACCTGAATGACGGCTCCTCCGGGGCGGATGTACGGCAGGGCGTCGTAGGTGATTGCGGTGAGCGCGCGGCAGTTGAGATCGATCATCTCGAGCTGCGGCTCGCGCTCCACCTCTTCGAAGCGTCCGTAACGGCCGAAGCCCGCGTTATTGACGAGCAACGCGAGATCCGGCTGCTCAGCGGCCAGCCGCTCGCGCAACACCTCCACGCCTTCGCTCACGCCGAGGTCGGCTTGCACCGCTACGCCGCGCGCACGCGTTAACCGTTCGGCGAGCGCCTCCAAGCGGTCGGCGCGGCGCGCGACAAGCCAAATTTCGTCCAACTCCATGCGCCGATCTATTTGCACAACGAACTCGGTTCCCAGACCGGCCGAGGCGCCGGTTACGATTGCGATACGTTTCATGGCGCGTTAGCGTAGCACGGCCGGCGGGGCTCGGCCAATGCCGCGGGCGGTCGCCGGCTCTCTGGTGCTCGGGCGCAGAGGTATGCTAAGATCTCACAACGTTATGCGGATCACCTTTCTTGGTACCGGCACCTCAAACGGCGTTCCGGTTGTTACCTGCTCCTGCGATGTCTGCCGCTCGGCGAACCCTCGGAATCGTCGAACACGAACCAGCATCCTTATAGAAAGCGGCGAGACTACCGTGCTGGTAGACGCCGGGCCCGACTTTCGCGAGCAGGCCTTACGCGAAGAGATCACCTCGATAGACGCGGTGCTTTTCACGCACGCCCATGCCGACCACACCCATGGCCTCGACGATCTGCGGCCGTATTGCTGCAGCAGGCCGGTACACGGGTACGGCGACCGCGCCACGATAGATGACCTTCAACGTCGCTTCGACTACATCGTAGACAGCAGCAAATGGACTCCCGGGCGTCCGCGCCTGGTGCCCGAGATCATCACGCCGGGGAGGTCGCTGCGGATCAACGATCTCGAGATCCTTCCGGTCCAGATCTTACACGGTGAAGACCCGATCCTCGGGTTTAGAATCGGTGAGTTCGCATATCTCACCGACTGCAAGGCGATTCCCGCGGAGAGTTATCCGCTGTTAGACGGCGTTGAGCTGCTTGTGCTCGGAGCGCTTCGCTATCGTCGCCATCCTACCCATTTCTCGGTGGAGGAGGCTATGCGCGAGGCTGAAAGACTTGGAGCCGCACAAACCTACCTCACACACATCTGTCACGACATTGAACACGAGCAGCTCTCAGAGGAGCTGCCGGCCGAGGTTCAACCCGCGCACGACGGGCTGGCGGTGGAGATCGAGCCCGCGAGCGAGAGTTACGACGGCGGCGTAATCTCGAAGCGTTTCGGGACGTGAGCGCCGGCTTTGTTCTTGCCGAACGCAATCAAGCGCTCCACCGGGGTTAGGTGCATGGGAGCGGTCTTCGGTATCCCGTGATACTCCACCACGATCCGCGCATCCTGTTCGAACACATGAAAGTATCCGATCCGGAACGACGGATAATACACGTCGGGCAGCAACGTAAGACGGCTGCCGATCCGCGTCAGGCGCTTGAGCCAGGTCCCGGTGTTTATTACCACACGCCCCTCCACCTCGGTAAGCGAGGTTTGATGCGTATGCCCGTACACAAACATCGCGACCTCGGGGTGCCGCCCGAACACCTCGCGCGCGGCGGCGAGATACCCCGCGGCCTTCGCCCTCAGTTGCTTGCGGGTGAAGCGCAGCTCGTAGCGGTCGAGCGTGCGGCGGAAATCGCGAATCAGGATTGAGACCGGTATTGCGACGAGAAGCGCAACGAACAGCGCCGTCACATTGACCACCACGAAGTAGCGAAACACGAGCCCGAACAAGGGTGGGCGATACATCAGTCCGTTCCCGAAAAAGCGCGTAGGAATCACGCTCAACGCCTCGAGCTGCGTCCCCACCATCACGATCAAGCTTACCCCGGTGAGAAGGAGAAACGGCAGCAGCAGCCATCGAAGAAACGGATTCATCTCGCGGTAGAAGTAGTTCGAGAGCAGCCAGTTCGGAACGTTCTCGCTCGGGCTAACCGACTCGATGTCGCGCAACCAGTCGTTGCGGCCCAGACGAGACTTCGCGCCGGCCGCGCTCACCAGTCGCTCGGTGATGAAGTACCCCAGCGGCTTGGCATGTGGGTCGCCGAAACGCTCAACGCGGTTGTGATGATCGTGCTGGTTGCCGTGCTCCAGCCAGATCTTGCTCCCGGCACAGTCGCGGGTTATCGCGTACTCGGGCTCGAGCACGATGTTGTACTCGGCGAGCATCG
>PUOW01000088.1 GCA_003552185.1 Spirochaetaceae bacterium | reverse complement strand
GGCTCAGCCCATACTCACGGTATTGCGACGAGCGCTGGTCGGGGTCGCGCCAGCCCTGATGGGTCACGACCAGGTGCGGCGCGTACCGGATCGTTACCCCCGCACGCAGGGCCCGGTAGGCGAACTCGGCGTCCTCTGCCGTGCGCATGCAGGCGGCCTCCTGGAATGGACCAAGTCTGTGTGCCACGGACGTCGCGATCGCCATGTTGCCGCCGCTCAGTCGATCGAAGCGCAGGGAGGGCTTGCGCTGTTCAACCGGTTCGTCCGAAGTGACCACGGAGAGCACCGGCTCGCCGCCGCCCGCCTCGACGCGGCCGGTGAGGATCGCATTTGGCCGCTGCGAGAGCTCGCGCAGGATTCCCTCGACCCAGTTTGCCGCCGGCACGCAGTCATCGTCGGTGATCGCCGTGTATTCGGTGCGTACGCGGGATAGGCCGTCGTTGAGCCCGGCGGACCGGCCCGTTCGATGCGATGGGATCCAGGTGACCGGCATCCCCGCTCCCGTGTACTCGGCCGCCATCGAGGCCAGTTCGTCGCGTCGGCCTTGGTCGACAACGATCACCTCGGCTGGCCGCACAGAGCCGCAAGCCAAGGCCTCGAGCGTGCCGCGCAGCATGCTGCGTCCGAGTGTCGGTATCACTACCGTAAGTTGATCCGCCTGTCCATTGGCCTGGCGGCTGGATGCCGGTCGCGCCGCGGCTGTCGAAGGCCCCTCACTGCCAGAGTCCTTCGACAGGCTCAGAGCGAACGGTGGTGTCTGCTTCGTTGGCGGCTCAACAGCCATCATTTTGCTCGCCCGCGGCGTTCAGAGGTGAGACCCGCGAGCAAGTTGCCGTAAGCATCGCAGACCACGTCGACGGCGTGGTGTGTCCGGGCATCCTCTCGCGCGGCGCTGCCCAGCCTATCGCGGTATCCCGGGTCGTCCAGCAAGGAGCGCAACGCTTCCGCGAGTCTTGCAGGCGACGACGGCGGCACGGCCACGGCATTCTCGCCATCGCGAACGATGTCGGCCAAGCCCCCCACGCGGGTGCTTATGGCCGCCAGACCGCAGGCCATCGCCTCCACCAGTGAGAGCCCGAAAGCCTCATCATGGGTCGGGAAGACGAAGATGTCGGCGGCACGAAGCCAGTCCTCAACGTTGTCCACCGCACCGGTGAAGCGCACCGACTTCGAGAGGTTGTGGGTCTCGACACTCTCTCGCAACTCCTCTTCGCAGGCCTGCTGGTCACCCCCGCCTTCACCGACTAGCACCAGGCAGGCGTCGCGGTAGTGACCAGTGATCAGCCGCCAGGCCTCGAGCAGTTCACGAAGACCCTTGTAGCGGACCAGTCGGCCCGTGTAGATCACCACAGGTCCATCGGGCAGTGCCTGCTGCCTGCGCAGAGCCGACCGCTCTTCGGCAGTAGCCGGGCGAAAGCGTTCGAGGTCGACCCCGTTCGGGATGTGCACGACTTGGTCTGCAGTCACCCCGGCAGTGATGAACTCGTCGCGCATTTCCCAGGAAAGGCAGACGAACCGATCGGCTCGCCGAAGCAACGCATTCCTGCGTGCTAGGAAGAATCTGGCCAGGCCGCCTTCGGGTGACAGCCCCAGAGAACGGAGACCCGTGCGGAAGTATTCTCCGGACATTTCCCCGCTGCTGTCTGCCTTCAGCACGGTGGGCTTTCGGGTCACGATCGCCGCAAGCATCGCGGAGACCCCGAGTAGGCGGAATCCGGACACCAGCACGACGTCGTAGTCGCGCCATCTCGCCAGAAGCAGAAGCAACACGGGCGGCAAGAGCAGCCACTTGCGTAACCGTCCAGGACCCGCCGGGGACAAACGGCGGATCCGTACTGACCCCTCGGATTCGTGCCGGGGGAGACCGCGGCGCGAGCGCCGCGTCAGAAGCGTGACCGTGCATCGCCGCTGTGCGAGCCCGGCGGAGAGCAGAGCCGCCTGTCGTTCGCCCCCACCGATCTCGGGCCGATAGGTCTCCGTGAGCAGGTAGACACGGGGCGCTGGCGCAGCGCTGGTCATGGTCACCGCAGTCCGAGTCGACGGCTGAAGGTTCTGAGCCAAAGGGTCATCAGATCCTTCGGGCCTGGCTGGCGATAGAGCCGGCTGCCGGCGGGTCGCGGCTCCTGCGGCGTAAAGGTCGCCTGTCCGCGGGACAGATCGATAATGGCTTCGGCAAAGAGTGACAACCCAAGCGCCTCGGTATCCCGCTCGACCGCGGTATATCCGCGGTTGCCGATCTCCACTTCCCCGCGCTTAACGATTTCGCCGGTGTCGATGCCCTTGTTCACACGCTGGATCGTCACGCCTGCGACCCGTTCGCCGTTGTAGATCTCCCAGAAGGTCGTTTTCTTGCCCCGGTACTCGGGCACGCGCCCGTGGTGGATGCCCAAGGCCCCCAGCCGCGGGATCTCGAAGAGTTCCGGGCGCAGCACGGGCGCGCCATAGATCACACCGATATCAGGTGCAAGGGCACGGACCCGAGCCAGCACCTCCAGCGCGTGGATATCGGGAACCGTCTGCACCTTGCGCATTGCCTGCCGGAGCCGCCGTTCAAAACGAACTCCTTCGACGGGGTTGCGCAGAAAACGTCGCAGCCAGTCGAACCCCTCGACGAGAAGCACCGGCAACGCAAAGAAGCCCCGCCTGCGCCAGAGATTGCCGAGGCGGTAGCGCCAGCCCTGGCCCGGTCCTTCACAGAATCCGCCGATCAACTCCATTTCCGGATGCTCCGCGATCAACACCAGAAAGCGCTGCGCCCCGGGCTGCAGGTACGCGCCGCCGAACAGCACCACCCGGATTTTCGCTCCTCTTGTTGCGCTGGTCGTCATGCGGTTTCGAACAGCCGGTCCTTCACGCGCTTGAGAACGGGCTCGAGCCTGTGCGCGATCGGAATCCACCAGCGGTGCGCTTCCAGCACCTTGCGTCCGGGGAAGTCGGCACGCTGGCGAAGCAGGGCCTCCGGTTCGCTACAGACCCGATCGAGCAGCGCCGCGGTGAGGATCGGTCTTCGCTGCGCGGGCGAGAGCAGGCTAGTCTGGCTCCGGTGGCACTCCAGCGCACGGCGTTTGTGCGCTGCGGCCGACTCACTGAACGTCGTGTACAGGTCCTCGTGGCGAAGGTGGCTGCGCACATCGCCACTCGGGAGGAGCCGCCACTGGCTGTATACGAAATACTCCCAGACCTCGATCTGGATCCCTTGCGCGGATTGCAGCCCCGTCACCGCACGATTCACGGCGAGGTGGTCTGGATGCCGATCGTACCGGAACGGGACGAACACGTGGGCCGGCTGCAACTCGCGAATGCGCGCCTCCAGCGCCGATTGCAGCAGCCCACTGTTGCTGTCGAGCGTTCCATCCGGGAAGCCGAGGAACTCCACAGCGGTGTCAGCCACGCCGAGTTCAGTCAGTGCCAGACGTGCCTCCTTCTGGCGTCGACCGACAAGCCCCTCTATGGCATCGTCACCAGGCGGCAGCGGTGGCGAGCGGCTGCCGTCGCTGGCGAAAATCACATGCACCCGCTGCGCCGGATCGCGTTGCGCCAGGAGCATGCCACAACCAAGGCTTTCGTCGTCCATGTGCGGCGCGACGACCAGCCAAGGACCGGGCGCGGCCGCGAGTTGCCGCAACGGATCTCTCATCCCGGCAAGCGGCCCGTGTCAACATCGCGTATCCGGCCCGCGACCGCATCCTCGAGCACCGCCAGCGTGTTTCTTGCACAGCGCTCCCAGGAGAACATCACGGAGCGCTTCAGGCCCGCCTCACTCAGTTGAACAGCGAGCGCGGGGTCGCTTAGAACCCGTTGCACGGTCGCCGCGATCTCGTCGGCGTCGGCCGGGTTCACCAGCAGCGCGGCATCCCCGGCGAGCTCCAGGAGGCCATTCGCGCGCGAGGTCACGAGGGGTGTCCCGCAGGTCATCGCCTCGGTGATCGGGATCGGAAACGCCTCCTGGTTCGACGGGTACAGAAACAGATCGGCGGCGCTGTAG